>CAJOMZ010000007.1 GCA_905236645.1 uncultured Bacteroidales bacterium | reverse complement strand
CAGCAGTCGGATGACAGCCAGCAGACGCAGTGTCGTGCCCACCTTGCCGTTGGGCTGCCCCTCGAAAGGAGTGCCCGATGCAGAAATAAAGGGACCTATGCCGACCATCTGAGGCTGAAACGTGCGGATAAACTGCAAGTCAGCATAAAGCGTGTCGAGCGTCTGGAACGGCGAGCCGACCATAAAGCCGCAGCCCACCTGATAGCCAATCTCTTTCAGAGCATAAAGGCAGTCTATGCGGTTCTGCCACGACATCTCGGCAGGATGCAGCTGGGCGTAATGCTCGGGCGAAGCCGTCTCGTGGCGCAGCAGGTAGCGGTTGGCACCGGCATCGAACAAGGCCTGATAGCTCTCGCGGCTACGTTCGCCAAGCGAAAGGGTTATGGCGCAATCGGGGTACTTCTTGCGCACGGCACTGACGATGCGGCACATACGCTTGTCGTCAAACCAGCCGTCCTCCCCACCCTGCATAACGAAGGTGCGGAAGCCCAGCTCATAGCCTTTGTCGCAGCACTCCAGAATCTGCTCGTCGGTCAGGCGGTAACGCACAGCCAACTTGTTGCTGCGCCTCAGGCCGCAGTAGAGGCAGTCGTTCTTGCAATGGCTCGACAATTCGATGAGGCCACGCATAAAAATCTTGTTGCCGTATGCAGCCGTGGCCACCTCGCGCGCCGAATGCCGCAGGCTTTCGATGCTCTCCTTGTCCTCTGTGC
This sequence comes from uncultured Bacteroidales bacterium, assembly GCA_905236645.1. Taxonomy (GTDB): domain Bacteria; phylum Bacteroidota; class Bacteroidia; order Bacteroidales; family P3; genus Colimorpha. Next base: position 28,408 of record CAJOMZ010000007.1, on the reverse strand, counting down.
CAAGGATGAGCTCCAGCTGCTCACGGCTTATGTCGCGCGTGTCGCGTATCTGCTCAACAATATTCATTCAAGCATAACTCCTTAGAACAGCAGGCCCACGCCGAGGCGATAGAACATATCGCCGCTTGAATAGCGCGATATACGGCCGTCCACATACAAGACGTCGAACAGGTCAACGCCGACGCCAAACACGAGCGAGTACTTGCTGAAATCGATTCCACCCTCTTCGGTGGCGCCCTTGATGGTAGTGTAGAACTCCGGACCGGCAAAGACGCGGATGTCAGCGAGCTTCTCAATGTCAATGAGATGTGCCGCCGCCAGTACAGGCACCGACAGGTTCACCGTCTGCACGTTCTGGAAAGCGGCGACGGCAGAGCCGATAAAATCCGACTGTGCATCCACCGAGTCCCAAATAGAGCCAATGGAGAAGTTGGCCTCAGGCTGGATAGTGACAAAGCGGCCCACATTGATGCGGAGCAAAACGCCCGCCTCGCAGCCCTTCAGGAAGTCGGTCGTGAAGTTCTGAACCTCATTTTGGACACTGTTAATCATATCGTCCACCGACTCGGTAGAATACTGCAGTTTGATACCCATCTGCATAAACTGGGCCTTGGCCGGAACTGCAAACACGCCGGCAAGCAGCAGAAGAACAAAAAATCTTTTTTTCATAATAGAATGGTTTTGTTGGATTTAATTGGGTTTGTATTTGTTATTTCGTTATCAACTCTCAAGGTCGCGGCCGTGGCAGTTCTTGTACTTCTTGCCGCTGCCGCAGGGACACGGGTCGTTGCGGCCCACTTTCTTCTCGACGTGAACCGGCTGCGGCTTCTCGCTCGGAGCGGTACGCTGAGCTTCAGGCGCATCGTTGCGGCTGGTGCGCAGCCCCTTCTGGTTGCTGCTGGGCTGCTGTCCCTCCTTCATATCGCTCTCCTGCTTGACGGGCAGGCTGGCGCGGCTCAGGAACGATGTAATCTGACGGTTGATGTCAAGCAGCATCTTCTCGAACAGGTTGAACGATTCAAACTTGTAGATCAAGAGGGGATCCTTCTGCTCATACGATGCATTCTGCACCGATGTCTTCAGGTCGTCGAGCTCGCGCAGGTGCTCCTTCCAGGCGTCGTCGATAATGGCCAGGGTGATGTTTTTCTCTATCGACAGCTGCACCTCGCGGCCGCCGCTCTCGTAGGCCTTCTGCACCGGGCAGACAACGTTCATCGTCTTCACGCCGTCGGTGATGGGGAACACCACGTTCAGGTAGCGCGTGTTGTCGTGGATGTTCTTGATGAACGGGTAGGCCACTTCAGCCAGTCGCTGCATACGGTCCTTGTACGAGTTGTAGGTCAGTTCATAAAGCTTATCGACCATCTCGTTGCCGCGGGCGTTGAAGAGCTCACGCTCCGTGAAAGGCACATCGAGAGCAAACACACGTATCATCTCCATCTTGAAGCCTTCGAAGTCGTGCGACTGGTCGGCCTCGCGGTAAAGCAACTCGCAGGTGTCGTAGAACATATTGCTTATGTCGATGCTCAGGCGGTCGCCGTAAAGGGCATTGCGGCGCTTGTTGTAGATGACGGTGCGCTGGTTGTTCATCACGTCGTCGTATTCGAGCAGGCGCTTACGCATACCGAAGTTGTTTTCCTCCACTTTCTTCTGGGCGCGCTCAATCTGCTTGGTAATCATCGAGTGCTGGATAACCTCGCCCTCCTGCAGGCCCATACGGTCCATAATGGCGGCGATGCGTTCGGAACCGAAAAGACGCATCAGGTCGTCCTCAAGCGACACGAAGAACAGCGAGCTGCCCGGGTCGCCCTGACGACCGGCACGGCCTCGCAGCTGGCGGTCCACACGGCGGCTCTCGTGACGCTCCGTGCCTATGATTGCCAGGCCGCCGTGCTCGCGCACGTCGCCCTTCAGCTTGATGTCGGTACCACGACCGGCCATATTGGTGGCGATAGTCACACGGCCCGGCTCACCGGCCTCGGCCACGATGTCAGCCTCTTTCTTGTGCAGCTTGGCGTTCAGCACGTTGTGCTTGATGCCCTTCATTGTAAGCATCTTGCTGAGCAGTTCCGAGGTCTCGACCGAAGTGGTACCGACAAGGACCGGACGCCCCTCCGAGCGCAGACGCTCGATCTCGGCTATGACGGCTTTGAACTTCTCGCGTTTGGTCTTGTAAATCATATCGTCCATATCCACACGGGCTATGGGACGGTTGGTAGGAATCACCACCACGTCGAGCTTATAGATGTTCCAGAACTCGCCGGCCTCGGTCTCTGCCGTACCTGTCATACCGGCCAGCTTCTTGTACATACGGAAGTAGTTCTGCAGCGTGATAGTGGCATAGGTCTGCGTGGCGGCCTCGACCTTGGCGTTCTCCTTGGCCTCGACAGCCTGGTGCAGACCGTCGCTCCAGCGGCGGCCCTCCATAATACGTCCCGTCTGCTCGTCGACAATCTTGACCTGACGGTCGTCAGTCAGCACATAGTCGACGTCCTTCTCAAACAGCGTGTAGGCTTTAAGCAGCTGGTCCACAGTGTGCACGCGGTCGCTCTGGATGGCGAAGTTGTTGTATATCTCCTCTTTCTTCCGGGCCTTTTCGTCGGGCGTGAGCGATTCCTTCTCAAGCTCGGCAATCTCGGCGCCCACGTCGGGCAGCTGGTAGAAGCGGCGATCCTCGCCCATCTCGGCCAGATAGTCCATACCCTTGTCGGTGAGCTCGACGGTGCGTTGCTTTTCATCGACCACGAAATAGAGCTCATCGTCAATGATATGCATATACTTGTTCTGCTCCTGCATATAGAAGTTCTCGGTCTTCTGCAGCAGGGCCTTCACGCCCGTCTCGCTGAGGAACTTGATGAGGGCCTTGTTCTTGGGCAGGCCGCGATAGGCGCGCAGCAATGCCATAGCGCCGGGCTGGTCGGGTTTCTGGTCCAGATTGCCGCCCAACTCGCGCTTGGCGTCGGCAAGGACGGTCGTGACCAGCATACGCTGGGTATTGTACAGCTTCTCGATGACCGGCTTGAAGCGGTCGAACTCCTGGTCCTCGCCCTTGGCCGTGGGGCCGCTGATGATGAGGGGCGTACGGGCATCGTCGATGAGCACCGAGTCGACCTCGTCGACGATGGCATAGTTGTGGCCGCGCTGCACCAGCTCGTCGGGATTGCGGCTCATATTGTCGCGCAGATAGTCGAAACCGAACTCGTTGTTGGTGCCGTAGGTAATGTCGCAGTTGTAGGCGCGCTTGCGCTCCTCGCTGTGAGGCTCGTGCTTGTCTATGCAGTCGACCGTGAGGCCGTGGAACTCGAACAGCATACCCATCCACTCCGAGTCGCGCTTGGCCAGATAGTCGTTCACCGTCACCACGTGCACGCCTTTGCCCGGCAGTGCGTTGAGGTAGACCGGCAGGGTTGCCACGAGGGTCTTACCCTCGCCCGTGGCCATCTCAGCGATCTTGCCGCTGTGCAGCACGGCGCCGCCGATAAGCTGCACATCGTAGTGCACCATATCCCACTTGATCATATTGCCGCCCGCCATCCAGGTGTTCTTGTAGTGGGCCATACCCTCGTCGTCGATGTTCACATTGTCGCGGGTGGCCGACAAGTCGCGGTCGTGCTCCGTGGCCGTCACCACCACTTCCTCGTTCTCGGCAAAGCGGCGGGCCGTCTCCTTGACAACGGCAAACGCCTCGGGCAGGATGTCGTTCAGCACCCTCTGCGTCTTCTCATACGAAGTCTTTTCCAGCTCGTCGATCTGCTTGTACAGCTGCTCCTTCTCGGCAACGGGCATATCGTACTCGTCCTCAATGCGTTTGCGGAGTGCTGCCAGCTCTTCCTCCTCGCTGCTGATTTCGTTCTTTATACGTTCTTTGAATTCTATGGTTTTGGCACGCAACTGGTCGTTGGTGAGCTCCTTGATTACAGGATAGATTTCGAGGGTCGCCTCAAGATAGGGATTGACCTCTTTAAGGTCACGCTGCGACTTGCTTCCGAATAGTTTCGCAAAAAAGTTAGCCATTTTATATTGTTACAAAATACTTATTACTATAATTTACAATACATTGCACCGATATCGGCACAATACTACAAAGTACAAAGATAGCAAAACATATCGAAACCGCCAAATTAAATATTGCAAACAGACAGAAAAAGCTGGCAGAAGGTCGATTTTTAGCCCGTGCCGACTCCGCACCCAGACCGTACCAACTCCGGTCGTTGTAATGTACAATACTTGTACAATATATGTACAATTGGTAAACGTACAAATATTGTACAAGTATTGTACATATATTGTACAACGGACGGAGTTGGTCTCTTGAAGGCCTGAGGATGAGGCGGTTACGAAACGACCCGAAAACGAGGGCATTTTCAGGTTAAAACGCTGGATATGAAAACATTGTGCGTTTTTGACAGCTCCGAAGGGCCGACGGACCACAATTAACGGCGCCCCGAGAACGACGTCGGTGATACTTTTTTTTCGGACAGAACAGGCCGATACAGTTTTTTTTCGTAAATTTGCATTTTGATATAAGATTGATTCATCCCATACAAATAGTTATGAACAAGAGATTTACACTTGCATTGGCACTATTGGCGCTGCTTGCCGCGACCTCGGCCTGCACAGGCAAAGACCCGCAGCGCAAGGGCAACGAGGCCGGCAAAGCGATGTGCGAATGCTACAAACTGGAGTCGAGCGACAAGGTCGAAGCCTGCCTCAACAAGATTGAAAGCGAGAACCAGGAGTACCTGACCGACACGTCGTACCAGAACGCCGTCGAGAGCCAACTGCTGAAATGCATCACCGAGGGCGTATTCGACATCGCAAAGCCCCTGAAAGAGACTTCGGAACCTGAAAACGAACCCGTTGCCGACACCGTCGACACTCCAAAAGAAGCAGCGAAATGAAAGTGACACTTGGCCGCTCGGGACTTGTGGTGCCAAAGAACGGCTTTGGCGCACTGCCCATCCAGAGAATATCGACCGACGAGACGATAAGACTGATACACAAGGCTTTCGACCACGGAATGTACTATTTCGACACGGCGCGCTTCTACACCGACAGCGAGGAGAAACTGGGCAAAGCCCTGCACGACCGCCGCGACAAGGTGATTATCAGCACCAAGACCGGAGCAGTGACGGCGGAGGGCTTCTGGAAAGACCTTGAGACATCGCTGCGGCTGCTGCAGACCGACTATGTGGACCTCTACCAGTTCCACAACCCCGCCTTCTGCCCGCTGCCGGGCGACGGCACAGGGCTGTATGAGGCAATGCTTGAGGCCCGGCGGCAGGGCAAAGTGAGACATATAGGCATCACCAACCACCGCCTGGCCGTGGCGCAGCAGGCCATCGACAGCGACCTGTACGAGACGCTGCAGTTTCCCTTCTCCTACTTGGCGTCGGACAAGGAGCTGAGCCTCGTCAACCAGTGCGCCGAACGCAACATCGGCTTTATAGCGATGAAGGCCCTCAGCGGAGGCCTCATAAGCCACGCGGCCACGGCATACGCCTACCTTGCCCAATTTCCCGGCGTGGAACCCATCTGGGGCATACAGCGCGAGAGCGAGTTGGACGAGTTTATCGGATTCCAAAGCAACCCGCCCGTTCTCGACGACGAGATGCGTCGGCGCATAGAGAAGGACCGCAAGGAGCTGACCGGCGACTTCTGCCGCGGATGCGGCTACTGCCAGCCCTGCACGGTGGGCATCGAGATCGAGAGCTGCAACCGTATGTACCTGTTCCTGCGCCGTGCCCCCTACTCGGTATACCTTACCGAGGAGTTCAACAAGAAGATGCATCAGATAGAGGACTGCGTGGACTGCGGCATCTGCAAGTCGCGCTGCCCCTACGGGCTCGACATCCCGAACCTGCTGCGACGCAACCTCGAGGACTGGAACGAGCACTGGGCAAACAAGGAAAAATACCTTAAGTGAGAGGGAAGTTAAAGGGACAACACCTTTATTTTCATACACAATACTAAACAGAATTGTCCCCGTCACTCCACAAAAACACACGCATAATGACCTCAGACATTTTAGCATTCTTTGAAGAACTGGCGGCCAACAACAACCGCGAATGGTTTATGGACAACAAGAGCCGATACGATGCCATTCGCGATGAGTTTGTGGACTTTACGGCTCAGATTATCGACGAGTTGTCGCTGCTTGACCCTACCATAGGCCACCCCGACCCCAAGAAGTGCCAGTACCGCATTTACCGCGACCTGCGCTTCACCCAGGACAAGCGGCCCTACAAGACGCATATCTCCTTCTTCCTCAGCAGCTACGGCATAAAACGCAGCGGCGAGGCAGGCTACTACCTGCAGATAGGGCAAGAGACTGAAGAAAAGCCCAGTGGACTTTTTGACGGCAAGGCGGAGAACAGAAAGGGCCTGCACGGGAACTGCTGCCTCGGCGGTGGCATCTTTTTGCCTGACAAGGAGAAACTGGCCGCCATCAGGCAGGAGATTTTCTACAACACCGACGAGTTTCTTGCAATAGTGAACAATAAGGAGTACAAGAAGTATTTTGGCAAGACGTTCTTCACAACCAAGGTGTTGAGCCGCGTGCCGAAGGGCTACCCTGCCGACTGGGAGTATGCCGACTGGCTGAAGTACAACGACTACTGCACGATGCACGAAGTGCCGAACGACATAGCGCTGGGCGATGGTTTCAAGGACTATGTGATGAAGGTGTTTCGCGCCTCAGTGCCTTTCAACAAGTTCATTCTCCAGGCCACAAGCTGAGGCAGGATTGATATAAAAGCCGAGCGCCGCCCGAATGGGCGGCGCTCCGCTTTTATACAGTCTAAATACTATTGGATTAGTTTTCAGCCTTGATGTTTGCTTCCTCAAGGCCATAGCCTTTCTTCTTGTCGACGGCCTTCAGATAGACCGAGATAAGCAGGGCGGCGATACCGAGGGACGCCAGCATAACGAGGGCCCACTTGTAGTCGTAAGGCACCAGGACGCCTTCTTCGCCGGCTTCGATAGCTTCCTTGGCAGCAATGACAGCGGCATTGTTGGCGTTGGAGTTTTCGAGGACTTTTCCAATCAGCGTGGGGAACAGACCCAGGCCGATGTTCTGAATCCAGAATATAGCTGCATAGGCCGAGCCGATAATCTTTTCGTCAACCAGCTTGGGCACCGAGGGCCACAATGCTGCCGGCACCAGCGAGAAGGAGGCGCCGAGGACGAGGATGGTAACGTATGCCACAACGACACCGCCGGCAGGGGATTTGGCCGACACACCGGGCAGAATGAAAGCAAACGTCAGGTGGCAAACAACAAGGAGTATGGAGCCGAGCATCAGCATCGTGGCTGCCTTGCCCTTATGGTCTACATAGTTGCCAAGGATTGGAGTGATAGCCACAGCCAGCAGCGGGAACACGGCGAAGATGGTCTCGGCAGTGCCGCGCATATAGCCCATATAGCAGTATACCACCAGGGCTATGACGGCCAGACCCATAAGACCATATTTCAGACCTTTGTTTTTCTTGATAAAGTTGCTCGAGAAAGCGCACACGGCTACAACGAGCATAATCAGGTACTGCACAATGGTGACTTTGTCTCCGCCCCAGAACGTGCTGGCGTCGGCAGCGGTGAGGTCAAGGTTGCACTGCAGCATATTGACGGCGTATTTCTGGAAGGGGAAGATGGCGCTGTAGTAGAGCACGCAGAGCAGAGCCACAAGCCAGAAGCCGAGGCTGGTGAAAATCTTGCCAAGGTCGCTGATTTTGAAGGGGTCGTCCTTTTCCTCAGCCTCGCCAGTCTGACTGTCGAGTTTCTTGTCCATAAAGAAATAGGTGATGAACATTATGAGAGCGATGCAGAGCAGCACAACACCGAACTTGACGGCATTGTCGACGTGGATTTCGCCGCCCAGCTTGGCGAAGTAGGGCGAGAATATCATACACGTGGCCACACCGAGGCGTGCCAGAGCCATCTCTGAGCCCATAGCAAGAGCCGTCTCGCGGCCCTTGAACCACTTGACGATACCACGGCTGACGGTGATGCCGGCCATCTCGCAGCCGCATCCGAAGAGCATAAAGCCGCAAGCCGCAAGTTTGGCGGAAGCAGGCATACCGTCGGCGAAAGGCAGGATGTCGCCGATGACGGGCAGACTGCCGTTCCAGTTGAGGTGGGTTGTGAACCACTGCTCAAGGCCGGTGCCGATGAAGCTGTCGCTGACGGCATAGAACTTGATAAAGCCGCCAATGAGCATCACCGAACCCGAAAGGACGGCCGTGAAACGCACGCCCATCTTGTCGAGGATGATACCTGCGAAGATGAGGAAGAACACATAGACATTGAGGAACACCTCAGCGCCCTGCATACGGCCGAACGAGGCACTGTCCCATCCGCGTGTGGACTCCATCAGGTCCTTGATAGGCGACAAAATGTCCATAAAAATGTAGGCGCAAAACATAGCCAGCGCCAAAAGCAAGAGAGCTATCCAGCGCATTGCCGCACTGTCTCTCAATGTTTTAATACCTGTTTGTGTCATATTGTTATGTATTAGTTTTAATTTGCAAAGATACAAATAATGCTGAATACGGCAAAAAAAAGTTCAGTAGGCTACTCTACGTTAACGAGATAGTAGTTCTTCTTGCCTTTCTGAATCAGTATGCAGCCGCAGCTAAGTATGTCGGACAGCGACAGACGGCAGTCCTCCCCTACTTTCTGCTTGTTGACCATAATGGAGTTCTGCTTCAGTTCGCGACGAATCTCACCCTTGCTGGCAAACATTCCCGTCTCGGCAGCAAGGTCGATTAGCGAAGGATTGGCCTCGATAGCGGCACGGCTCACGTTGAACTGCGGCACACCGTCGAAGACACTGAGCAGCGTATCGCGGTCGAGGGCGTTGAGCTGTTCGGTAGTAGCCTTGCCGAAAAGGAGTTCGCTGGCAGCAATGGCAGTGTCGTAGGCCTGCTGGCCGTGGACCCGGATTGTGATATCCTTGGCTAAAGCCTTCTGCAGGATGCGGCGTTCAGGGGCTTCGGCGTGCTGGCGTTCCAGTTCGTCCACCTCATCCTTAGAGAAGAGAGTGAAGATGCGGATATAGCGTGCCGTGTCGACATCCGAGCAGTTCAGCCAGAACTGGTAGAACTTATACGGGCTGGTCTTCTCGGGGTCAAGCCACACGTTGCCGCCCTCAGTCTTGCCGAACTTGGTACCGTCAGCCTTGGTAATGAGCGGGCAAGTCAGCGCGAAAGCCTCGCCCCCCTCCATACGGCGGATCAGTTCCGTACCGGTAGTGATGTTGCCCCACTGGTCGCTGCCGCCCATCTGCAGCTTGCAGCCCTTGGTGCGATAAAGTGTCAGGAAGTCGTAGCCCTGCAGCAGCTGGTAGCTGAACTCCGTGAACGAGATGCCTGTCTCCATACGCTTCTTGACAGAGTCCTTGGTCATCATATAGTTTACGGTGATGTGCTTGCCCACATCGCGGATAAAGTCAAGGAACAGATAGTCCTTCATCCAGTCGTAGTTGTTCAAAATCTCGGCGCCGTTGACGGGGTTGTCGAAATCGAGGAAACGCTCCAGTTGCTTCTTGATGCAACTCACATTGTGCTGTATTTCCTCCGGGGTGAGCAGTTTGCGCTCCGCAGCCTTGAACGACGGGTCGCCGATCATACCCGTGGCGCCGCCTACTACGGCCAACGGTTTGTGGCCGGCCATCTGCAGGTGTTTGAGCAGCATAATGCTCACCAAGTGGCCTATATGCAGGCTATCGGCCGTGGGGTCGATGCCCACGTAAGCCGTAGTGACCTCTTTGTTGAGTTGTTCTTCAGTGCCCGGCATCATATCGTGAATCATACCGCGCCATTTCAGTTCTTCTACAAGATTACTCATATTGGTGGATTGTCTTATTATAGGATTGTTGGGGTGTCGGACAGGCGGATATAAATGTATATATACATTATAAATGCTCTCCGGCAAAAAAAAGAGGTACCGCTTTGCAGTCAGTACCTCTTTCCCTATTTAATTATTATTATCGTACGATCAGTTTAGAGGTAGCAGACTCTTTGCCGATGTTCACGTTCACGAGATAGATGCCGTGTTTGAACATAGAGCAGTTGATGCTGTACTGGTGGCCGCCCTCGCCGAGATAGCCAAGCTTCTCCGAGTGGACCATCTTGCCGGTGATGTCGTAAATCTTAACCACAGCGTTGCCGCCGTTGACGATAGCGAGGTCGATGGTAGCGTGGTCGGCTGCAGGGTTAGGATAGATGCTCATACGGTTCTCACCGTTGTCGACATTGGTGATGCCCAGCCAGTCTTCCTCGTTGCAGATCTCGTTTTCGTGGTCAACCACATAGCTGGTGTCCATAAAGATGCCGCGGCCATAAGTGCCGAAATAGATGGCATAGGGGTATTTGGTCTTGGCGAAGAGATAGGTAACGTCGTTGACGCCCTCGCGGACGGTGTAGCGCTGACGCTTCAGGCTCTTGGTCTGCTGGACGATAGAGGTGACGGGCACGCCGTTGAAGGCGCCGAAGTTCTGCCAGCTGGGGCTCGTTGCCGAAGCAGTGGTGAACACGCCCTTCTCCGTACCGGCATAGATGGTGCCGGTGGTGTACTCGATAAGAGCCGAGTGGACGGGATCGCTAACGGTCATAGCGTTGGCGCTGTTGACAACGTTGATGTTGGTGACGGTACGTGTTGCGGTGTCGCTTGCATTCTTGACATAGACCATATTGGCCTCGGTGCTGTTGTAGCCGCCAAAGGTAAGGACGAGGTTGTCCTGGCCGTCACGCGGGTCAACGGCAATCGAAGTCAGCGGACGGCTGAACCACTGGCCGTCGGCGGCGAGGATGGTGTCGAAGTGAGTGATGCAGGGGTTGCCCGTGTAGTCAATCTTCACGAAACCGAGCTCACGCTTGAAGGTCATAGCGTTGTTCACGTCGGTGTTGGTGAAATCATAGAGACGGAAGATGAAATTCTGATTAGTGGAATCATTGATAACATTAATATAAATGCTCTTACCGTCGCGGCTGAAAGCAATCTCGCCAACCGAGAAACCTGCATCGGCAGTGAAGATGGTTGCCCAGTGCATCAGTTTCTCAAGGGTTGCCGGGTCGGTGCTGGAGGCTTCGCTGGCATCCCACACGTTGCGGAAATAGTTAGGCGTAGCGGTCATATAAACAGATCCGTTGCCCCTGACCATACGGCCGTTGATGATAGCACGGCTCACGACCGGGTTGTGGACGCGGTGGCTCATCTTGTCCTTCACCACGAACGACTCGGTGAATCTGTGGTAGAACGGATAGTCGAAGTTAGGTTTCGACTGGACGAGGATGCTGTCGCCCGGCACAATCTGAGTGTTGCCAGTCAAAGGCAGCACCTGGCCGTTGTGGATGTAGGTGGAGTTGGTGTCGATAACGAAGTTGATGCTGTCGTTCCAGATAGTATTGTCGGTGGTCTCCCACAGTTTGATCTGCGGTATGGGGTTCGAGTTGTGGATGAGGTCCGAGAGGAAAGCCTCGGCCACGGTCCAGGTCTGCGTGTTGGTATAGTCGGTATAGTCGGCGCAAGCGCGGCCGAAGCTTGAGACCCCAGTCATTCCGAGGCCGCCGGCCATCGTGAAATAGCCCGGGTCGGACGACACAAAGATCGAGCGACGGGTGAAGGGCAGAATCTGCTGGAACATCGACGAGGCCACGCCGCCGCCGTTGCCGAACCACAGCACGTTGCCCATATGGTTCATAACCGAGTTGGGGTTGTCGTCATACCACGAGTTGGTAGGAACCGTGCCGTCGTGGGTGTTGCGCGACTGGATAAAGGGGCAGCTGTTGTCGACAGCGCCGCCGATGATGGAACCGTCGGGAGAGACAGCGATATGGTTGAACTGAACGGTGTTCAGGCCCTTGTTGAGCGAACGGAACACGCCAATCATACCGTTTCTGTCGGCGAAGACGCCGGCGTCGGTAGCATAGTAGTTCGTCCAGACCGTGTCGCCGTCAACGATTGTCCAGGTCGGCACAATCTGATGGATGCCCGAGTGGAGGCACATAGGGTTGGAATAGACCGAGCCCATATAGTTGCCGCCGTTGAGTTCCTCCTCCGAGTAGGACTGTTTGATCCACTGATAGTACGAGTTGGGGACAAAGCCCTCGCCCGACCACAGCGTGGCGCCGCCTATATAGACAGCCTTGTAGTTGCGCGGGTCGATAGCTATGGCAGCGTTGAGCGAACCCGGGTTGCCCTCGGTGAAAGGCACTACGGTCTCGGTGGTCAGACGGGTCCAGTTCTGCTGGTCGTTGGTCAGGTAGACGCCGTCGAGCAGGCCGTTCGAGTCGGCCACAAGAGCGTAGAGATAAGTGGTATGGATGTAGCTGCCCGTGGCCGAGTCGTAGACGTGGGCGGTATTGGCGGCCAGCTCGATGCGGCTTGCCGTGGCAAAGGCACTGTTGGTGTTGGAGACATCCACGGCAACGCCCTCGCCGGTCACATCACCCACGCGGTAAAGCCGGTTGGGGGTGGTGGCGTAAGCGATATTGTCGCCCGATATGATGACCACATCCTGGAAGTTGCCGGCCTGCACCATCGAAGGAGCCGCGGTCCAGTCGGGACTGTTGGCGCTGAGTTTCCAGCGATAGAGGCCGTTGCCCGTGGCGGCGTAGACATACATAAAACCGTTGCGGACCAGGCAGGCCATACGGTTGACAAAAGTCCAGGCGGGATTGGTCACGGGGTTGGTTGAGCTAATCAGCGTAAAGCTATTGTCGGCAGGATTGAAGTGATAGACGCCGCGTCCGTTGGGGGACATACGGCTGATGTTGACACCGTGTTCCTCAACAAAACCCTCGCCGGTACCGATAAGGAGCGAATTGTCCGGAAGCTGAATCATACAAGTGATGGGGAGGGTGATTTCCTGGTCGTTGTTGATGTAAGGGATATACTGCCAGTTGTCAGTGCCTGTCTTTTTGAACAGGCCGCCGGCGACACCGCCGGCATAGAGGGTAGTGTGGTTCGGGTCGGCGTCATCGACCACAATGGCACGCACGCGGCCAGCGATGTTATCAGGGCCGATTTCGACAAGGTTGTTCTGGTAATTTGCCTTTGTTTGGGCAGACGAAAAGTGCACTCCGCCTACAAAAGCAGCGACAAATAAGCCGATTAGTACTTTTTTGCTTTTCATAAGATATTAATAATTAATTAGATTTTTGATTTCTGCGTAAAAATACAATATGCAAAGATATGTCTTTTTTTTGGAATAGACGCATTTTTCGCAGATAAAATGAAAAAAAATATTTCTCAACAGCTTTTCAACACCCCGCAAACGCCCTCCGCCCTCCCCTGTTCCGGACCGTACCAACTCCGTCCGTTGTACAATATATGTACAATACTTGTACAATATTTGTACAATTGGTAAACGTACAAGTATTGTACAAGTATTGTACATATATTGTACAACGGACGGAGTTGGTACCTTGAAAGCCTGAGGATGAGGCGGTTACGAAACAGCCCGAAAATGAGGGGATTTTCGGGTTAAAACGCTGGATATGTTAGCATTGTGCATTTTTGACAGCCCCGACGGGGCGACGGAAAGCGATTTGAGATCCGTCGTCCCTTCGGGACTTTATTGCTCTACGCCGCTTTATGCAGGGGTTGCGCCGCGCTCCACCCCTGCCTGTGGTCCGTCGTCCCTTCGGGACTTGGCCAATACACTCACTTTCTGCACGCTACAAATAAATATTCCGGACGAAACGAAAACCGGTTCCGGACGATATAAATCCGCGTTGAATGATTTGCCGCCCCTTTTGGGTTAAAAATTCAAAAAAAACGTTTCCCTTACAATTTTTCACAACAAGCGCCGTTTGTGAAATATTAATTTATTTGTTCGCAGGCGGGCCGCCCGCGTACCAAAATATATCAATTGCATAACAATCAGACAAATAAACCACTCAAAATATTATGAACGAACCTGTAAACATCCAAGAACTGAACCAGCGCATAGAGCGTGAGAGCGCCATAGTGGACGCCCTGGTAATGGAGATGCGCAAAAACATTGTGGGCCAGAAACATATGGTCGAGAGCCTGATGATCGGCCTGCTGTCGAACGGGCACGTGCTGCTCGAAGGCGTGCCAGGACTGGCCAAGACGCTGACCATCACCACTTTGGCCAAAGCCATCGATGCTAAATTCAGCCGTATCCAGTTCACCCCCGACCTGCTGCCTGCCGACCTGATAGGCACTATGATTTACAGCCAGAAGAGCGAGACTTTCCAGGTCAAGAAGGGCCCCATCTTCTCCAATTTCATCCTTGCCGACGAGATCAACCGTGCTCCGGCCAAGGTGCAGAGTGCTCTGCTCGAGGCAATGCAGGAGCGCCAGGTGACGATTGGCGAGAACACCTTCAGGCTCGAGGAGCCCTTCCTCGTTATGGCGACCCAGAACCCCATCGAGCAGGAAGGCACCTATCCCCTGCCCGAGGCGCAGGTGGACCGCTTTATGCTGAAGGTCGTCATCACCTATCCCGACAAGCAGGAGGAGCGCCAGATTCTGCACCAGAGCCTGGGCGAAGGCTTCAGCCGTCAGACGGCTATGATGCAGCCTGCCGACATACTGAAAGCCAGAGAGTTGGTGAGGGAGGTCTATATGGACGAGAAGATAGAGAACTACATTACCGACATCGTCTTCGCCACACGCTTTCCCGAGCAGTATCATCTTGAGAAACTGAAGGGTATGATCAGCTATGGCGCATCGCCGCGTGGCTCGATAAGCCTGGCGCAGGCCTCGAAGAGCTATGCCTTTATGAAACGCCGCGGCTATGTTATTCCCGAGGACGTGCGCGCCATCGCTATGGACGTGTTGCGCCACCGCATCGGGCTGACCTACGAGGCTGAGGCAGAGAACGTCAAGAGCGAAGAGATTGTAAACGAGATCCTGAACCGCGTGGATGTGCCCTGATCCGCGTTCCTGTATAACCGTTTAATTGTCAGAATGGGATGGAAGAGAGAGACATAATCAAGCAAGTCAGGCGCATTGAGATACGGGCCCGCGGGCTGTCGCAGCAGATGTTTTCGGGCGAATACCACAGTGCCTTCAAGGGGCGCGGTATGGCCTTCAGCGAGGTGCGCGAATACCAGTATGGCGACGACGTGCGCAACATCGACTGGAACGTGACGGCGCGCCTGAACCATCCATACGTCAAGGTGTTTGAGGAAGAGCGCGAGCTGACCGTAATGCTGCTTGTCGACGTCAGCGGCTCGCACCGCTTCGGCACCACAAGCCAGTTCAAGTCGGAGCTGATAGCCGAGATTGCCGCGACGCTGGCTTTTTCGGCCATACACAACAACGACAAGGTGGGCGTGGTGATGTTCAGCGACCGTATAGAGAAGTTCATCCCGCCCAAGAAAGGCAGCAGCCACATTCTGCGCATCATCCGTGAACTTATCGGCTTCAAGCCTACGGGTCACGGCACCGACATCGCCGAGGCTCTGCGCTATTTCAGCAACGTCACCAAGAAGCGTTCGACGGCGTTCCTGATGAGCGACCTTTACGACAGCGGCTATGAGAACGCCCTGAAGATTGCCGCCGGCAAGCACGACCTGGTGGTGCTGAAGATCGACGACGAGCGTGAGCACAGCCTGCCCCGGATGGGACTGGTGTCGTTCGAGGACCTTGAGACCGGCGAGACGAGGTGGGTCGACACCTCGTCGAAGGCCGTCCGCGAGGCTTACGCCGACTATTGCAGGCGCTATAGCGAGGAGAACGAGGCCCTGCTGCAGAAATACGGCATCGACCACGTTACCATAAGCACGGGGCAGGACTTCGTGAAACCTCTGATTGGGCTGTTCAAGAGGAGGAACTGACAGATTGTGAACATTGAATTATGAAATGTGAATGGTGAACAGTAGATTAAAATATCTGATATTGTGCACGCTGCTTGCAGTGGCAGGCACGGGGCAGGCCCAGGACAAGGGGCTTGTGGACAGCCGCGTCACCCTCGACAGCAAGGACTTGCAGGACAGCAAGCAGAACGACAAAAGGCAGGCCGACAGCCGCCGGGCCCTGCCGCCTGCGGCAAAGCCCGCCGGCGTAGGCAACGCCGCCGCCGACACTGCCGCGGCAGCTGTGCAGCTGCCTTCGAGACACGGCAACACGACCGTCAGCGCGGCACTTGACGCCGACTCTATCACTATCGGCGACCAGACAACGCTGCGCATAACCGTGAAAGGCATCGGCGGCAAGGGAATAGGGCTGCCGACGCTGCAGGAACTGACACGCGGAGGCATCGAGGCACTGGAGAGCCGCAACGACACCACGCTCGACGCCGCAGGCAAGGTGGAGAGCATCGAGCAGCAAGTGACCGTCACCTCGTTCGATGCAGGACGACTGCCGGTGGGCGTTGCACCCATACGCATCGCCGATGGCGGGCAGGCCGTATTGATTGCGCCTTCCGACAGCCTGACGCTTACGGTGGCTTACGTGGCCGAAGCCGACACGGTGGAGTGCAAGACTATGGCCGACGCCGACTACATCAAGGAGCCGCTCACCTTCTGGGAGGTGACGCGATGGGCCGTCTATGCCATCGTTCTCGCCGCCGTGGTTTGGGCTGTCATAGTGATACTCAAACGCCGCAAGGAGCACAAGCCCCTCATAGCGCTGCCCGGCGCCAAGCCGGTGCCTGCCGACCGCAAGGCACTTTCGGAGCTGGAGACCTTGAGACGCAAGGAGTTGTGGCAGAAAGGCCGAATCAAGAAATACTATACCGATATAACAGACATAGTGCGCCGCTTCCTGAGGAATATGTATGGCATATCGGCAGCCGAGATGACTACACGGCAGACCCTCAAGGCATTCCACGGCATCGAGGACTGGAGCGAGGAGAGCGAGAGCCTGTTGCGGCAGCTGCTCCAGAAGGCCGATATGGTAAAATTCGCCAAATCGCAGCCCGAAGCCTACGAGCACGACCAGGCGATGCAGTTTGCCACCGACTTTGTACGCAAAGTGGCCGAGACACATAAGTTGAACAATGCAGAGAAGGAGGAGGGAAAATAATGTTCCATAATATTAGTTTTGCTCATCCGTGGCTGTTGCTTCTGCTGGCGCTGGTGCCGGCAATGGCAATCTGGTACATTCTGCGCTACAAGCGCATCAAGGCCCCTGTGCACATTGCATCGACCGATATGTTCGGCGTGGGCGGCAAAACACTGAGGTACAGGTTGTACCATCTGCGTTTTGTGCTGCGCTGCATAGCAGTGACCCTGCTCATAGTGGCCCTGGCGCGCCCGCAAAGCAAGCTGAGCCGCGAGGAGATGGAGATAGATGGCATCGACATTGTGCTGACGATGGACGTGTCGGGCAGTATGAAAGGCGAGGACTTTAAACCGAACCGCCTTGAGGCCGCCAAAGACGTGGCACTAAAATTTATAGAAGGGCGTAAGAGCGACCGCATAGCCCTTGTCGAGTTTGCCGGCGAAGCGTTCACGCAGACGCCTCTGACAATCGACCACAATGTGCTGAACCGCCAGCTGTCGGCAATGCGCACAGGCCTGCTTGAGGACGGCACCGCCATCGGCGACGGCCTGGCCACTGCCATCAACCGCATCAAAGAGAGCAAGGCCGTCAGCAAAGTCATCATCCTGCTGACCGACGGAGTGAACAACAGAGGCTCGATCGACCCTGAGACCGCAGCCGAACTTGCAGGCGAATATGGCATTAGGCTATACACCATCGGCGTGGGCAGCCGCGGCGACGTGTTGTATCACGACGAGTACGGGCGGCCCTTCTATGCCCAGGCCGACCTTGACGAGACACTGCTGACCCGTATGGCCGAGAACACCGACGGCGGACATTACTACAGGGCCACCGACAAGAACTCGCTCAACGAGATTTTCGAGCAGATAGACAAGATAGAGAAGACCCGCATCGAAGTCACGCAATACCAGCAGACCAAGGAGGAGTTCAAGATTTTCCTGCTGCTTGCACTGCTTGCTCTGGGACTGGAGCTTCTGTTAAGAATTGACAATTAAAACCGAACGAGATGCATTTTGAACATATAAAGATACTTTGGCTACTTGTAGTAATACCCTTGATGGTGGTTGTCTACATTCTGCGGCAGCGCCACAAGAGGAGACTTATGGCTGGGTTCGCCTCCGCCCCCTTGATGAGACGCCTTCAGCCCGATGCATCGTGGCGCAGGCCTATAATCAAGCTGACGTTGCTTTGCCTCGGCGTGGGATTCCTTATCGTTGCCCTTGCCAACCCCCAGATAGGCAGCAGCATTGCCGAAGGCGAACAGCGAGGCATTGATATGGCTGTGTGTATCGATGTGTCGAACAGTATGTTGGCACAGGATATGAAACCCAGCCGAATGGCAAGGAGCAAGCAGGTGGTGCAGAACCTTATGAGCCACCTTGGAGGCGACCGCGTTTCACTTGTGGTTTTTGCAGGAAAGGCCTTTATCGAGATGCCTTTGACCAATGACTACAGCGCCACCAAGATGTTCCTCGACCAGATAAACACCGACCTCATCAACCAGCAGGGCACAGCCATCGGCGATGCCATCGACAAGGGTATGGCGACGCTGGGATTTGGCGAAGAGGGCGATGCCGACGAGCCTGAATGGGAGCCCAACAAAAGCCGCGCGATAGTGGTCATAAGCGATGGCGAAAACCACGAGGACGATGCCATAGACGCTGCTAAACGCGCTGCAGAACAGGGAATAATGGTTTGCACAATAGGTATCGGCACAACCACAGGCGGCCAGATACCGATTACCGACCGCAGAGGCAAGATTGTAGACTGGCGCAAGGACTATGAAGGCAATGTTGTGACTACGCATCTCAACGAGGATATGCTGCGCGACATAGCCAAGGCGGGCAACGGCATCTACGCCCACGCAGGCAACGGCAACGCCGCCGTGGACGACATCGTCAAGCAGCTGTCGAAACTGGAAAGCCAGAAGTTCGGGGCTTCGCAGTTCTCTTCATACAAGACACAGTACCAGTATCCTTTGGCCGCAGGCTTGTTCTTCCTGATACTTGAGGTCTTCATATTCGAACGCAGAAACCCGAGAATCAATATCAACAAAATCATTAGAAGGAAAAGAGAGAATGAACAATAAGACTGGATTCAGAATAAAGAAAGGGCACCTTGCGTTGCTGGTTCTGCTGGGCTTGACGCCTTGCCATATCACAGCACAGGAGCAGAACGGGCAGCAGGAGCAGTCGGCCCTGAGCCAATACCAGAAAGAAAAGATCAGTGTCCCTTACAAGGTGAAGAACAAGGTTGCCAAGGCTCGTCGCGTGGCTACGCGTCAAGGCAACAAGGAACTGAAGAAAGACAAGCACAGTCGGGCTGTAAGCGCTTACCGCAACGCTATGACAGCCGACAGCAACTATGCCAAGGCCCAATTCAACCGCGCTTTAGCACACGGCAAACTGCATCAGAACGACACTGCTCTCACTTATTATGACCGCGTGTGCAAGAACAGCAGCGCCACCGTGGAGCAACGCGCCAAAGCCCACTACAATGCCGGCAACATCCACCTGCGCCAGGCTCTGTCGGCCCGTGACACGGGAGGATATGACGCTATGAGTCTGAGGAAGGCAATAGAAGAGTACCAGGCTGCGTTGCGCTTGGACAGCAAGAACGGCGATGCCAAGCACAATCTGTCGTTAGCCAAGCAGCTGTTGCGCCCCGAGCAGCAAGGCGGAGGAGGCGGCGGCGGACAAGACCAGCAACAGAAGCAGGACCAACAACAGCAACAGCAGCAACAAAACCAGCAGCAACAGCAGCAACAACAGCAACAGAACAAAGACCAAAAACAGCAAGAGCAAAGTAGACGTGAGGCCGAGCAAATGCTGAATGCAATGAAAAACAACGAGCAACAGACAATGAAGGCCGTGAGAATGAAAGAGGCTAACAAAGAGAAAACACAAGGAAATCCTAACAGAATAGAGAAAGACTGGTAGGAATATGACAAGAGAGAATATGAAAAGAGCATTAAAAATAGGATTACTGTGTGTTATGCTGCTGCCGATGTGGGCTGCAGCACAGGATGCAGTAATGAATGTCCGCAGCCGACAGACGGTAGAGGCTGGACATACATTCCAGATAACATTTGATGTTAACGGCAAGGCAAGCAACTTCAATCTGCCTTCGCTTAAGAACCTTACATTTGTCGGAGGCCCCAGTCAGGGCTACAGCAGCTCAATGCAGAATATCAACGGCAAAGTCTCCGTCTCGGAAAGCTACACTTTTACAATTCTTGTACGCGCCGACAAAGAAGGCACAGCCAATGTCGGGGCTGCAAGCTGTGTTGTTGGAGGAAAGACTGTAACCAGCAAGCCTTTCACCATCAAAGTGGAAAAGGCCGATCCCAACAGTGGCCACCAACAACAGCAGGGCGGCTGGGGATGGGGACAGCCCTCGCGACCAAGCCAGCAGCAACAGCAGAAGGCTCAGCCGCAGCCCAAAACCGAAATCGACAACAATACCCTGTTTGCACGCGCCTCTATCAACAAAAGCAACCTTTATCAAGGAGAAGAGGCTATCATAGTATACAAGATTTACACACAGGTACCGCTGACGCAATACCAGATAGAGAAGCTGCCACGCAACAAAGGCTTCTGGAGCGAGGACCTGAGTGAGGATATGACCCAGGTAAAGCAATACACCGAGACCTACAATGGTCGCCAGTATCAGGTAGCCGAGATTCGCCGTGGAGCGCTGTTCCCTCAGGAGAACGGCAAACTGACCATCGCCCCGCTGAAGACCGATGTAGTGGCGATTATCCAGACACAGATGCAACGTCAGCGCACCGGTACAATATTTGATTTCTTCATTGACGACCCATTCTTCACTCCTACCCGCAACGAAGCCGTTGTCAAATCGCTTACAAGCAACTCCATATCTGTCAATGTCAAGCCCTTGCCTGAGCCACCCGATGCCTTTGCCGGCGGCGTTGGCCAGTTCGACATCAAAGCCAAGAGCGACCTGAACGAGCTGCACGCCAACGAAGCATTCACTTATAGCGTCACCGTCAGCGGTCGGGGCAACCTGAGTCTGCTTGAGGCACCGCAAATTGATTTCCCGAAAGGAATGGAAGTCTACGAGCCGCGTGTTATCGACAACATAAACAAAGGCGACAACGGTTTGAGCGGCAGCCGCACATTTGAATGGATAGTTACGCCTCAAACCCAAGGCGAATACGATATGCCCGACTTTGAGTACGCCTACTTCAACCCTGCCACAGGCAACTATGTCACACTGAAATGCAACAAGATTCACATAAAAGTCGGCAAGCCATTGCACTCTTCCACATCAAGAAGCGACGTCAAAGAACTTAACAGCGACATACATTACATCGAGACCAAGGCCAAACTCAGCCATTCAGGTGGCGACATCCACCCGTGCTCAGTTTTCTGGCTGTTGCTGGTTCTGCCCTTTGTCGCAGCCTGTGTAATTATCTTCTTTGCCCGTAGACAGCAGCATATAGCCGACGACGAAGGAAGCCTCAGGCTGCAACGTGCAATGAAACTGGCCAAGAAGCGCCTGCGCAACGCCGAACGCCACCTGAACGACGGCAATGACGAGCGGTTCTACGAAGAGATCTACAAGGCCCTGTGGGGCGGCATATCCGACAAGTTCAACATCCAGTTGTCACTGCTTTCTTCCGACAGCATACGCCAGCATCTTGCCGAAAAGGAAGTAGACCAAGCGTTGCAGGAAAGAATACTCAAGACCCTTGCCGACGTTGACTTTGCGCGTTTCGCCCCTGGCGACAGCAGCACCAAGAAACAATCCATCTACAAAGAGGCAATGGACACCATTATGCAGATTGGAGCCATCAAAAACAAGAAACAATGACGATGAAAAGAATCACAACAGTATTGGCAACACTTATAGCCATCAGCATACACACATTTGCCTTTGCCGGGAACAGCGATGCTATGCAGCAGACCTTTGTCCAGGCCAACAAAGCCTACGACAGCGGCGACTACGCCGCAGCCGCCACACTGTACCGCACCATAGCCGACGCCGGTTATGCCAACTGGGAAATATATTACAATCTCGGCAACTGCCACTATCGTCTTGACCAGACAGGTCAAAGCATCGCATACTACCGCCGGGCCCTGCGCCTTGCCCCAAGCAAAACCGTCATCAAAGACAACCTCGCACTGGCACGCAGCAAGGCTACCGACAACATCGAGCAACTGCCGCAGTCCTTCCTTGCGCAGTGGACACAGAGCATCGTAAGTATCGCTTCTCCGCACGGGTGGCGTGTCCTGCTCGTTTTGTTTGCCGTTGCCCTCAGCGCCTCAATCTGCATATTCTTCTGTGCACGAGAGTATAAGCTGCGCAAATATATGTTCATCACTGGGGCCGTTATACTGGTTTTCACACTTTTTTCAGCAGTCAATGCAGCAATTTCAGTGAAAAATGCGACTAATAAGGATGAAGCCGTTGTCATCGAGCCGATGGTCGTTGTGAAAAGCTCACCCGACGCCAAGAGTGTAGACAAGTTCATTCTCCACGAAGGAGCCGAGCTGACCATTACCGACAGACAGGACCGCTGGTGCCAGATAAAAATCGCCGACGGCAAAAGCGGATGGATTGACAGCGGTATAGAGATAATATAAACATTACCTTACACTTATGAAAAAAGCAACAGCACCTACAGTTTTAGCGTTACTCCTTTGCATCGCCCTGCCCACCCTTCAGGCACAAGTAAACAAAGGCGACGACGTAGTCATTGTCGACGATGAATCCTGCGGCTGCGAGCTGTACTTTGTCAACGGCATCCAGACCACCGAGCGCGACGGCCTCTTCGGGTTCAAACGCGAAGACGGAACCGTCATCGTAGAGCCACAGTACAAGTTTGTCGACAAGTTCCACGGCGACTACTGCATTGTATTCCACGACTATGGACAATGCGGCCTTATAGACCGCAACGGCAAGGTGATAGTACCCGTACAATACGAGGAGGTGAACTATCCCAGCGAAGGAATGATACGCTTCCGCGAAAACGGCCTCTTTGGTTTCTACGACACCACCGGCCGCCTGGCCATCACCCCACAATACCGCACTACCTCCACATTCAGCGAAGGGCTTGCTTCCGTCATTGTCGACATCGATAGCAACACCGCCTTGTATGGCTATATAGACACAAACAACGAACTCGTGATACAGCCCCAGTTCGAATATGCGTTCACCTTCAGCGAAGGCTACGCCGTGGCCAAGAAATACGACCGTTTCGGACTGATAGACCGCAGCGGCAAGGAGGTCTTCACATTCAAGTATATCGAGGTTACGCCAATGCTCGACGGGCACTTTTTCGCTGTCGACGCCATCTCCGAAAAGGCAGCGCTCTTCAACGACAGATTCCAACAACTGACGCCGTTCATATACGACCAGGTGACAGGCTATTCCGAAGGCTTCTACACCGTCAAGCGCGACGGACGCCAGACCTATCTCGACCTCAAAGGCAAGGAGCGCTATGGATTCTACGACTATGTTTCGGCCTTCGACGACGGCTTTGCCATAGTGCAACGCGACGGCAAATACGGCATCATCAACGACCGTGGCAAGACCATCCTCCCCATCGAATACGACAACCGCGGCTACCGCGCCAACCAATACATCTTCTCCGACGGACTGGCCTTGATTGAGAAAGACGGCCGTTACGGATTTGTCGACCAGCAAGGACGCATCGTCATCCCCGTGACCTACGAGTCGGCCCACTACTGCAGCGAGGGGCTGATACCCGTATGCAAAGACAAACACTGGGGCTACATCGACAAAGAGGGCAACCAGGTGTGCGACTACTATTTCAGCGACGCCTCCTATTTCGAGTGGGGGCGCGCCGAGGTCGTCTACAACGGCAACGTGTACAAGATCAACCCACGCGGGCAGTGTGTCAAGAGCTGCAAGACCTATCCCAAATTCATCAAGTTCCATTTCCACGACAAAGAATAACTATCCTCGCACCAATGGCTCAGATAGCGACACATCCAGGCCTTGTGACCGACGTAGAGCAAGGTAAAGTAATAGTCAAAATGCAAGTATTGTCGGCCTGCAGCACCTGCGCAGGCCACGAGAAATGCGCCTTTGTCGACAAGGCCGACAAGGTGGTGGAAGTCGAAACAACCGACTGGAAACACTATTCCATCGGCGACGAAGTGACGGTAAGCGTCAACGAGGGCCTCGGGCTCTACGCCGTCCTGCTGGCCTACATCCTTCCGGCACTGATCATTGTCGGTGCGGTAATAGCCATCAGCGCAGCCACACACAGCGAACTGGCGGCGGCACTCATACCCATCCTGCTAACGGTAATCTACTTTGCAGTGCTCTACCTGTGTCGCGACAAACTGCAAAGAAAGTTCACTTTTGGAATAACAAAGGCCTGAACAAAGGCCTATCCAACCCTGCAAAAAGCCGGCTCCCCACCTCATAATTCGCGGATATCTTTCGAGGCCGTGGCTGCGGCACGTATCTTATAGTACGGATATTTGCCTTCAAAGTGCTCGTAAATCTCCTTGAACGGATGTCCCTCGCCCTCAAGCATATACTCTACAAGCTCGTCAAACTCCTCCGAAGTCAACAGCTTGTCGATTCCTAACGCCCCTGCTTCGAGCGCCTTCTGCAGATGGTTGGCGATGGTATCAACCGCGAAGCCCCTCTGCGCGGCAATCTGTTCATAACTCATACCCAGGCTGAACAGCCGCAACGACTCCATCCACGTCGGCGGTTTCTTCTCCTTTGGTTCTTTGACCTTGACCTTGGGCTCACGGGGTTCTCTTGCCTTAGGCTCCTGTGAGAGGCCGGAAACGCCCTCCTCTGCGACTGGAACGACAGGGGCATTCGCTGCATCCCGAGCAGGCTTACGTTCCTTGACGGCCCTCTCCTTCGGCGCACGTCTCGACGCCTGTCCGCGGCGCGCCCCGCGCTTGCCTTTGGCACCGGGATTCTTGTCGAGCAGAAAGTCGACCTTGGCCTGATTGTACACCTCGGTCGAAAAGCCGTTTTCCCCCACCCTTTTCAGGCATCTCAGCTTCAGCTCCACGGCATCGCGCAACTCGGTCGACCACTCCTTCAGCTCGGCTGCCACGCTCTTGTTGTTGACCTCAATCTCCATCAGTGGAGCCATCTGCAGGCGGTAATCCTCTAACTGAGCCGAATAATAGGCCACCCCCTTGGCCACCCTGTCGAGCAACGTTGCGTCGCCCGTATCGCCTCCGTTTACAAGACTGATGTTGGCAAGCTGCTTATGGAACTTTTCCGATACCGTCAGCAGATTGACCAGCGTGTTGGTCGTCAAGTCATTGACCTTCTGCGTCAGTGCAGGCAGCATACGCGACAAATGCTGCTGGTAGATACGGTTGAGGCGCTCGGCGGCGTGGAAGATCGCAGAGATGTCGAACAGCTCATACATCTGCTCAAAGAAATAGGACGACTGGAAGCTGCCCAGCTCGGCCTGCACCTTGTCGACCGAAGGGAACGTGCTGTTGAACTGCAGCACATCGGAGTTGTCGAACACGCAACGCGACGAGATAGGCGTTGCCAGCACCAGCCCCTCAAGCGTGCGGCAGCGGCTCAAGGCCACATATACCTGGCCGTAGGTGAACGCTGAAGCTGCATCGATAATCACCTTGTCGAACGTCAAGCCCTGGCTCTTGTGAATCGTGATGGCCCACGCCAGGCGCAACGGAAACTGCACAAAGGTGCCGTCCACCTTCTGCTTAATCTGGTTGTCGGCGGGGTCAATCTCGTATTTGACATTGTCCCACCGCTCGCGGTGCACAACGATGCGGTTGCCATCGCTGTCCACCACCGCCACGCCTTCATCCTCGTCGTAGCCTTCCACGGTGGCTATCTTGCCGTTGAAGAACTCGCCCTTGCCGCTGGTGTCATTCTTGACGAACATCACCTGCGCCCCCTTTTTCAGCACCAGCTGCTGGTCTGTCGGGAACGACGTCTCGGGAAAATTGCCGTCCACGTCGGCACGCAGCGTGACAGGCTGCGAGGGCAGCGACGCCAGCTTGCGGTGATTGACCTCGTTTGCCTGGTAGTTGTGCGTCGTAAGGCGTATATAGCCCTCCGAGTCGGGTGGGTTGAAGCCCTGGTTGCAACGCGCGTTGAGCGCATCGAGGGTCGCCTTGTCGAAGCGGTTTTCGCGCACATTGTTCAGCAATCCGATAAAGTTGTCGTCCTGCTGGCGGAAGATGTGCGTCAGCTCAATCGTGACATAGTGTATCTGCTTGAGCGCCTTGCTGTGGAAGAAGAAGGGCGACGGATAGATCTGTTCGATGTAAGGCCGCTCTTCGTCCTTCACCACGGGCGGCAGCTGCTGCACGTCGCCTATCATCAACAGCTGCACGCCACCAAAGGGCTTGCCGCTGCGCCGATAGCGCCTGAGGGTCATATCCACCGCGTCGAGCAGGTCGGCGCGAACCATACTGATTTCATCGATGATGATAAGGTCAAGTGTGCGGATAATATTGATCTTCTCCTTGCGCAGCGACTTGTACTTGTCGGGCATCTGGTACTCGGTGACGAGCTCCTTGACGTCAGGCAGATAGGGACACAGCGGCAACTGGAAGAAACTGTGGATGGTAACGCCTGCGGCATTGACGGCGGCGACGCCTGTCGGCGCCAGCACGACACAACGCTTGTTGACCGTCGAGGCAATATTGTGCAGGAAAGTGGTCTTTCCCGTACCAGCCTTGCCGGTCAGGAAGACCGACACATTGGTGTCGGTCACATATCTTTCAGCCAGTTGCAGTGCATCCATTCCGTTCTCATCTTTCCGGGGGCAGGCAAGGTTACCTGCGTTCCCGTTTTCCGCTTTCCGCTCTCCGCTTTCCGCTCACGCCTTTCAGCTTATGGGCACCCTGCGGTCGAGGCCGAAGGTCATAGGCGACACCTTGAGCTGCGGGGCAAACTGCAGGCGCTTCCACTCGTTGATGCGCACCTTGCGCAGCACCTCGCCCACCAGCTCGGCGTCGTAGCCCTCTTCCACAATCTCTTCGGCCGACAGCTGTTCCTCTATGTGCAGGTTCAATATGGCGTCGAGCACGGCATAGTCGGGCAGCGAGTCGCTGTCCTTCTGCCCCGGGCGCAACTCGGCCGAGGGAGCCTTGCGAATCGAGTTCCACGGTATGATTTCGCGTTCGCGGTTTATCCACTCCGACAGCTGGTAGACCTCGGTCTTGTACAGGTCGCCGATAACCGACAGCGAGCCGCAGCTGTCGCCATAGAGCGTTCCGTAGCCCATAGCCGCCTCGCTCTTGTTGGTCGTGTTGAGGGTCAAGGCACCGAACTTGTTGGAATACGACATCAGAATGCTTCCGCGTATGCGCGCCTGCATATTCTCCTCGGTCACGTCCTCGGCGCGTTCGCCGAAGACGGGCTTCATCGTCTTGCGCAGGGCGTCGAAGCAATCCTTGATGGGTACAATGTCATACTTGATGCCCAGATTGTTGGCCAAATCCGCGGCGTCCCTGACCGAGTGGTCGGTCGAATACTGCGAGGGCATCAGTATGCCGTGCACATTCTCGGGCCCCAGCGCGGCCACGGCCAAGGCGCAGACAAGGGCCGAATCGATGCCGCCGCTCAAGCCCAGCACGGCGCGGCTCTGGCGGTTCTTGGCGAAGTACTCGCGCAATCCCATCACCAACGCCTTGTAGACCAGCTCGACAGCCTCGGGCTTCTCGTCCTCGACCGAACCCAGCAGCTGCAGGTCGACCGACTGGCTGTACTCCTCAAAGTAAGGGAACTGGCACAGCAGCGAGCCCGCGGCGTTCATCGCCATCGAGCCGCCGGCAAAAAGGAACGGCCCCTCGCCGCCCGTGCGGTTGACGAAGACCAGCGCGGCGTTGAGGTTCTCCACAATCTTGTGCATACGGTAGCGGATGCTGTAGGGCTTGTTGTAGTCGAATATGTTGCAGCCGCAGCAGACGATTATGTCGGGCTGCTCGGCGTGGCTCTTCGTCAGCTCCTTCAGGTCCTCATAGAAGCCGATGGCCTGCTTTGCCATGCAGCGCGGACGGGAGGAATACCCGTGCACCACCACAGCCCAGAGGTGGCTTTCCTCCGGCTGGCGGATCACTTCCGCAATCAGCGTTTCGCCCTTGGCGTTGAGGAGCTTCGTTTCGGCAAGATCGCTGGAAACATACCAGTCGTCCGCCTTGCGGAAATATTCGTTGTTCAGATATTTCTGCATATTGTAATCTTCATTCAGGATCTCTTCGGGCTTGAAATTGACATAGCCCCACCTGGAAAGCGCCCCTTCGTAGATCACCGCGCCGGACGTCAGATAAGCGCCGGCCGCGGCCGCGGCGGCAATGCAGGTTCCCTTCGCGAGCTTCTTGATGTTTGCCATAGCGTGAACTCCTTTGATCAGAAATAACGTTTTTTCAGATATAACCTTTTGAAGTATACCATAAAGCCCATGGGAATGCAA
>CAJOMZ010000006.1 GCA_905236645.1 uncultured Bacteroidales bacterium | reverse complement strand
ATCATCCCCGGCGGCGGCACTGCTTTCATTCGCGCTGCCGAGAAACTGGCAAAGGTCAAGGCTGAGAATGAGGACGAGAAGCTGGGTATAGAGATTATCCGCCGCGCCGTCGAAGAGCCTCTGCGTATGATTGTCGAGAACGCCGGTCTTGAAGGCAGCGTCGTGGTCAACGAGGTTAAGAACGGCAAGGCCGACTACGGCTACAACGCCCGCACCGAGAAGTACGAGAACCTCTTCCAGAGCGGTGTCATCGACCCCGCCAAGGTGACCCGTGTGGCCCTCGAGAACGCCGCTTCGATTGCAGGTATGCTGCTCACCACCGAGTGCGTCCTCTGCGACATCAAGGAACCCGAACCCCCGATGCCCGCCGGCAACCCCGGTATGGGCGGAATGGGCGGAATGTACTAAGCCGCCGCGTGCTCGCGGAGAGCAATAAAGCTCGCAGGTTAAATACTGCAGCGAGAAAGGGTGCCCAATTGGGCACCCTTTCTCTGTGTTATACGGTCATTAGTTCTTCTCCAAGTGTATGCAAGGCGCGTTTTATCTCTAAACGCCGGTGTTCGCTGGGGGTTTTGATTCCATAGATGTATTTCGACAATAAACTTTTATTGATACCCATCTGTCGAGCTACTTCAGACACATTCAGTTGTGGGAAGCGGCGAAATATCCTTGCTATCTCGTTGTCCTCGTTGGGTTCCTTTTGTTCGAGGAAACTTGAAATATGAATATCCTCGTCAATCTCCGGCCAACGGACGGCATCGCCTTGAGGGTCGATGTCGTATGCTAACCGCTGTTTTTCTGTGGCATCCAACAGCAACGGAAATGCCTCCAGAGGACGAGAATAAATGTTGTCTGCGTGGTCTCGCATAAAGATGCGCTCCTCGTCGAACCAGATGTCCTTGATTTGTGTGTTATTCTCCATGATATTCCTCCCAAGCTTTGATAAATTCATCTTGATACATTCGGGCAATCTCCATTGCCCGTTTGATGTCGTGTGGCTTGATACCGTTGTTCTCCACAAGCACGACATCAGGTTTTATTGCAATCTTAGCCTTCCCGTCTGAATTCTGAATATGCACGTGCATAGGCAAATGCTCCTCTGAATAGAAGAAGAAACGCAATCCAAAAACATTCATTAGTGTTGGCATAATATTGTCAATTTGATTTTGCAAAGATAGGAATAAAATTTTATCCCCACAAATTTTTTTTTGCTGGATCAAATAATCTTTGTAATTCTGCAGCGTCTTTCGACAGATAGAAAGACCGAGAGAAAGCGCATTTTTCGCCTTATTCCGATCGTGTAAATCTGGACAATTTGCACATTGCTAAATTTGGAATAAAGGGGTTTCGAGATGCTCCGTTGGATTGTATTATACCCTTGATACATCCTTTTTGTGGAGCGATTCAGAGTACCTTTATATTCATTACTCAGGGAGTCCAGACCCTTACACGAGAAGATAGAGACATAAATGGATGGCTACACTTTCTTCGTTGTATCAATTGCAATAAACCCACCGACGAGCCATAGGTGACAGAAGTTGCGCCCGACACGGATAAGGGTAATGATTATGAGTAAAAATTGGGTACTTTTATTAATGGTCACACTTCTTGCTGTGTCGTGTACGGAAAAAGTGGAAGATCCTTCCGAGGCAAATGGCGGATATGCTTGGCCGGAGAGACATATCTCTAAATTGACAATGCAAGACGGCTCTTTTATTGATTTTGTATGGGATGAAGAACATCTGATTTCAGTGCACAGTTCTACGAATACTTATCAAAATAATACTTTGTATGTGACGGATATAGTGGATTATACGATAACCTATTCGGGAGAGAAAGTAACCCGAGTCTCAGTGGATAAAATTGGGATCACCTATTATTATCATGAATATGGGGATACATCTTATGATGGTTCATATGTTTATGATTATGTTTATGATGATAAAGGATTGTTAATTCGGCAGAATGATGTCTGTGACGGTGCACAGACATTCATAGTCAACTATTCATATGCAAAAGGTAAGAATGTCAGTTGAAGATGAGAAAGGAAGAGTATTCTGTCTGCGGGGATTTGAATGGAGTGGTGATAATATCAGCCGATTATCAGCCGATTATTATGAAGTGGGTTCATTCTCGTATGACAATCATCCAAATCCGATGCATTTCCCTTTTGGATCTGAACTATTTGATGTTGTAAGATCTGAACTATTTGATATTGGTGTTGAATTTCACTGGAATACAAACAACATAATAGAGGCAAATGGTGTTCAATACCATTACGATTATGATGCAGGAGGGCATTATCCTGTTCGAATGTATATTGAACAAGAAGGAGAGAATGTGATTGTTGCGGAATATGAATACGATAAATGACAGTATTTCTTTAACTTATTACGGATAAGTCGACACCGCCAGGGTCTTTAACTGGACAGTGACAAGATACGTAAACTGAAACAAGGGACAACAACTGTTTGTGAACCCCGGGAGAGTGATTCCTCTTCCGGGGTTTGTTGTTTTCAATGTTTTTTTTCACATTTATATAATATTACACCCTTTTCTGCGTTAAAGATTGCATAAAAAACTGAAATAAGTAAAGCAAAGAGAAATGAAGCGCATTTTCCTGTTGTGTGTCGCAATGGCCTCGATGTCGGCGTTGATGGCACAAGGAGCGTCGCAATCCAAGTCGACCGCCCAACTGTTTGGCGAGGCTACAGATCTTTTTAGAAAAGAGAAATTCGCTGTAGCCCAGCATTTTTTTGACCGTTATATCAAATGTAGCGATGCCTCTGCGGACGAGATAGAGGAGGCTCTGTACTACTCGGCTGTCTGCTCTGAGCAGCTGCGCAACGACGACGCGCTGTACCGCCTCAGCGAGTTTATGAGGCTCTATCCCGAGAGTGGCAAGCTGAATATGGCGCGTGTGGCGCTGGGCAATGTCTATTTCGACAAGGGCGACTACAATGCCGCTCTGCACGAATATCTGAAGGTGGAGCCGTCGGAGGTGGAGTTCAACCACAGGAGCGAGTTTGACTACAAGACGGGTTTCTGCTACTTCCAGCAAGGCGACAAGGAGAATGCCAAGAAATACTTCAAGCGTGTGGCCGACGGCAAGTCGTACTACAAAAATGCTGCGACATACTATTATGCCGACATTCTCTTCTCGGCCAAGCAGTACGAGTCGGCCGACAAGGAGTTCCGCAAGATAGAGAAGGACCGCGCCTTCAAGAAACTGGTGCCGGTCTATCGCTTCTATATCAAGTATCACTTGGGACAGGAGGACGAGGTGATACGTATGGCCCCCGGCTTGCTCGAAGACCCCAACCTTGTGCTGCGCGACGAGGTGGAGCGCATCGTCGGTGATGTCTACTTCAACCGTGGCGAATACAAGCGCGCTTTGGCTTACTATCATCAGGCCAATGCCGATGCTGCCCAGAAGAACGGCGGCAAAATGCCTTCGGCCGGCAACTACCCGATGGGCTACTGCTACTATATGCTGGGCCAGTACGACTCGGCGGCGGTATATCTGTCCACCTTTGCCGGCGGCAATGATTCTACTGCCCAGAACGCCCTCTTCACGTTGGGCGACACCTACATAAAGCTCAACCGCAAGAACGATGCCCGCACAGCCTTCAAGAGCGCCTCGGAAATGAAGCATAACCTCGACATCCAGGAAGAGGCCGCATTCAACTACGCCAAACTGAGCTGCGAACTCAACCCCAACGCCTACAATGAATCCATACGCTCGTTCGAAAACTACCTGCAGCGCTACCCCAAGACCAAGCGCAAGGCTGAAGTGCAGCAGATACTGACATCGCTCTATTGCACCACTAAGAACTACAAAGACGCCCTTGCCCTGATTGAAAGGAACAAAAAGGAACTTCTGAAGGACGCCACGATGCGCCAGGCCTATCAGCGCATCCTCGTCAATCGAGGCATAGACCTCTTCAACGAGCGCAACCTGCAGCAGGCTGCCGTTCTGTTCGATACCGCCGTCAGCGTCAATGCCACGCCGTCCATTACCACCGATGCCCTCTACCTCTCGGCCGAATCTCAATACAGGCTTGCCAACTATAGCCGCAGCCAGAAGCTCCTCGACCGCTTCTTCACCGCCACCTCGCGCAAAAGCTCGGCCTACTATCCTCAGGCTCTCTATACCGCCGGTTACGTGTATATGCGCCGCAAGCGCTACAACGATGCCGAAGAGAAATTCAGCGAGTTCCTCACGCTGGCAAACGGCAACACCGAGCAGAAACAGATTCTCGACGCCTACAACCGTATGGGCGACTGCCAGTATGTAAAGAAGAACTTCGACGGCGCCATCGGCTATTACGACCGCGTCATCAAGGCGCAGGGCCAGGATGCCGACTATGCCACCTACCAAAAGGCCCTCTGCTACGGCGCACAAGGCAAGAATGTCGAAAAGCTCAACTGTCTGAACTATATCTTCGAGAAGTTCAGCAACTCGCCGCTCTCTCCAAAGGCTATGTTCGAAATAGCCAACACCTACCTCATCTGCGACAACAACGAGATGGCCCTCCTTTACTACAACAACTTCATCAAGAAATACTCACAGAGCAGTTTCGTCCCGCAGGCACTGCTCAATGTCGGACTTATCTACTACAATACCGGACAGAACGACAAGGCTTTGGAAACCTTCGACAGACTGTTGACACAATATCCCGGCACCGACGAGGCCCGCGACGCCCTGATGTCCATCAAGAACATCTTTGTCGAGCAGGATAGGGCAGAGGAGTACTTCGCTTACGTCAGCCGCTCTACCAAATACACCGTGTCGGCCGCCGAACAGGATTCCACCCTCTACCTCGCCGCCGAAAACCGCTATTTCGCAGGCAATTACGACAATGCCATTGCCGGTTTCGACAACTACATCCAAAAGTTCCCTCACGGCTTCTTCATCCTCAAGGCCCACTACTATATGGCTGACGCACTGACACGTACCAACCAGCAGGCCAAAGCCCTCAGCCATTACGAGTGGGTGGCCGAACGGGGCAACAACCCCTACACCGAGAACAGCCTCTACCAGGCCGCCACAACCCACTATGCTCAGAAGAACTACCGCAAGGCGCTCGACTACTATGTGCCGCTTGTCGTCGTCTCCACCACCGACGCCTCGAGGCTCCAGGCCCGTATGGGAATAGTGAAATGCTGGTATGCGCTCAAAGACACCGCCAATGTCGCCGTCTCTGCCGGCGAACTGCTCAAGGAGCCCAAGGCTACCACCGAACAGAAGGACGAAGCCTCCATCCTTATGGCCCGCTGCTACTACTATGCCGGCGCCCGCACCGAAGCCTTCAATGCTTACGCACCCCTCGCCAATTCAGCCAACGGCGACTATATGGGCGAAGCCGCCTACCGACGCGCCGAGATACTCTTCCAGCAGGGCGACCTCGACGCCTCCGAGCGCATCATCGAAGCCGTCGTCAACAATCCCGGCAGCGACTACTGGCTTGCAAAAACCTTCATCCTCTGGGCCGACATCTTCCACCGCCGCGGCAACGACCTGCAAGCCAAACAGACTCTGCAGAGTATCATAGACAACTATGAGATTGCCAACGATGCAGACGAAGAGGTAGTGATGGAGGCACGACAGCATCTCGCTCTGCTCAACACCCCGAAACCCGAGTCTACACCGCAGAGCGACACCCCAGACGCGCCCGTCATCGAACTCGAAATAGATAACGAATAACCCTTTCACCATTCACTATTCACCAATCACCGATCAGTAATGAAAAAATCATCCCGTATATTTCTCGCCGTTGCCGTCCTGTCCGCCGCCCAGTTTTCAAACGTCAACTCCCTGTGGGCACAGAACGACACCTCCAACTCGGTCTACAACCAATCCGTATATGTCGTTGGCGACTACAACCCAGTCCTCGACGGCGTCACCGAGAAGGTCAATGTGGCTCCAGCTCCAAGCGACAGTGTCGCCAGCGAACTCCAGCCCAAGTTCAACTATGGCATCACGCCCCATCGCATCAGTTCGCTCACCTCGGCAACAGGCCTCAAGGCCGCCAAGGTCATCGGCTCGCCCACACGTCTCTACAACAACTACCTGCGCTTCGGATTAGGACACGATTTCGCCGCCTTCCCCGACTTCAATCCGCTCGTCGACCTCTACCTCACCTCTATGCGACACGACAACTATTCCTACGGCGCCCGGTTCTATCACAACACCGACATCACCACCTTCGGCAAGGAAAACCCCGACGCTCCGTCGCAGAAACACTTTGGACGCGACCGCCACACGTTCAACAATCTTGACCTCTTTGGCAAATACATCCTCAACAAGGCACATCTCTTCTCGGCCGACCTCGCCTTCGACCGCGAATACGGACGCTATTACGGATTCAACGACTCGGTGCTGAACAGCAACCTCAACCTCTCGCGCGACGACATCTCCTTCTCCGACTACGCATTAGCCTACAACAACCTGGCTCTCAAGCTCGCAGCCAAAAGTCTCAACATCGACGACGGCAAGTTCGGATACAGCGCCGGCCTCGCTCTGGCCGACCTGTGGGGTCGCTACGACATCTCCCAGCTCTCCGCCATCCTCGACGCCGACATCCACTACGCTTTCCCCATCCTCTCCAAATACAAGGCCCTCACCGCCGTGCGTTTCAACTGGCAAGGATTCAAACAACGCTACGATGCCCCGCAAAGCGCAAGCCAGTTGCCCCTCGGCTACGACCCGTTGCAGCCTATGCCCGACACCGTAGTCGCCGGCAGGCATCTCATCACCGTCAACCCCTACGCCGACTTCCTCCTGGCAGGCTTCAAACTGCACGCCGGACTTGCCTTCGGCTTCAACTCCTTCGACACCCCGGGCACTACCACACACGACCTCTTCCCCGATCTGGCCGTCTCCAAGGCCTTCTCCAACAACGCCATAAGCCTCTCCCTCGGTTTCAAGGGAGGTTACATATCCAACGACTGGAACTCCATACGCCTCTTCAACCCCTACGTCGAGCCCGCACCGCTGTCGCAAGCCTCTGTCGACAACAACCTCTATGCCCATCTGCGCATCAACTTCTCGAAGAAACTTATACTCAACATATCTGCCGACAACCACTTCTGGCAGAACGCCGTCTTCTATCGTCTCGACAACGACTACACCCTCCGCAACGTCTTCAAGCCCTACTATGTAGACCTCAACGACCTCCTCTTCTCCGCCGACTTTACCTTTGTGAACGACGAAATGATAACGCTCACCCTCGGTGGCCGTTACTTGCTCGAATACAACACCCCCGACAATGTCATCACCCTCTACTCGCCCGATTTCACCGCGCATCTCGATGCCGATATCAACTACAAGGACAAATGGCTCTTCTCGCTCAGCACGCTCTTTATCTCGTCGATGGACGCCGAATACAGCCTCAACCCCACGACGCTCCTCAACCAAGTGACCCAGACCCTGTCGCCGCGCTTCGGCCTCTCGCTCGGTGCCGAATACATCCACAGCCGCGCCCTCTCATTCTTCGCCAAGATCGACAACATCAACGCCCAGCGCTACTTCCTATGGGCCAACTATCCCGCCCAGCGCTTCAACCTGATGCTCGGACTTACATACACCATTCCTAACCAATGATTTGTCGGGTGTTGAGTTGTTGAGCTGTTTGAACGGCTCTCCGCTCTCAGTTCCCCGTTCTCCGTTTTCCGCTTTCCGTCCTCACCATCCCCAACCAATGAAAACAAATAACCAATCTCAGCTTTCAGCTTTCAGCTCTCCGCTTTCCGCTTACCAGGAAACCTTAGACTTCCTCTTCAACTCGCTGCCGGCCTACCACCGCATCGGCGCCGCAGCCTACAAAGCCGACCTCGGCAACACCGAGGCAATGATGGACCACCTCGGCCATCCCGAACACGCATTCCGCTCAATCCACGTAGCCGGCACCAACGGCAAAGGCTCGGTCTCGCACTTCCTCGCCTCAATCCTACAGGAGGCAGGCTACAAGGTGGGACTCTACACCTCGCCCCACCTCGTCGACTTCCGCGAGCGCATACGCATCAACGGCGAAATGATACCCCAAGAGGCTGTCACGGCCTTTGTCGACGCCAATCGCTCCTTCTTCATTGAACAGCAGCTCTCCTTCTTCGAAATGACCGTGGGCCTCGCCTTCGACCATTTCCGCAACGAACGGGTCGACATCGCCGTCATAGAAGTGGGGATGGGAGGCCGGCTCGACAGCACCAACGTCATAACGCCCCTCCTCAGCGTCATCACCAACATCGGGCTCGACCACACACAGTTCCTCGGCGATACACTCGAAAAGATTGCTGTCGAAAAGGCAGGCATCATCAAGCCTGGCGTACCCGTGGTCGTTGGCCGGACGCAGCCCGAGACACAGCCCGTCTTTGAGCGCATAGCCGCCCAGCGGAACAGCCCCATAACCTTTGCCGACAGCCACTGGCACGTCGACCCCGCCTGGCGCTTCGACGGCCAGCGTATGGAGCTTGAACTACAGCACGAGGGCAACGACGTCGGGCAGTTCACATCGGGACTTATCGGTCCCTACCAGATGTGGAACATAGCCACCGTCTGCGAAGCCGTCACCCAGATCAGGCAAAGCGGCAAGCTGGAAATCGGCGACGAAGCCTTCCGTCGCGGCCTTGACCGCGTGGTCGACAACACCCACCTTATGGGCCGCTGGCAAGTGATAGGGCACCGGCCGCTTACCATCTGCGAAACGGCGCACAACTTCGACGGTATCAACGCAATGATGCTGGGGCTTGCAGGCCTCGATTTCGACAGGCTGCACATCATCTACGGCTGCGTCAACGACAAGGACTACCGCTCCATCCTCGCCTTTCTCCACTCACAGCTCGACAAAGAACATATACGCAAGGATGCCATTTGGCGCTTCAGCCAGCCCTCCGTGCAGCGCGCCCTGCCGGTAGCCGACCTGCAAAGCGCCGCAAGCGAAATGGGCATCGAAGGCACGGCCTTCGCCAACGTCAACGACGCCCTCGCCGACGCACGCCGCAACGCCTCGCCCCGCGACCTTATACTCGTAACAGGCAGCATATTCCTCATCGCCGACGTACTCGCCTCCTGACAACATCCTCGCGCTAAGCCCATCGCCGCCGCAGGTAGGCATCCCTGCAGGCGGCAACACCCACTCACCAAGCGGCACCGACACCTCATCGGCGCCGCTTCCCTTTTGCACCCTGAAAACAACGGTGCAGCCTCGTGTTTTCCTCCTACCAACACCGTCCGTTGTCCAGTTGTTGTCCGCTCGTTGTCCAGTTGTTGTCCAGTCATTGACTGGACAACAACTGGACAACAACTGGACAACAACTGGACAACGACCGAAGATGGTAAGGGCAAGGCATTGATATTCAGCAAACTTGCTATAGGGCGTTTGCGGTGCCTTTTCGGTGTTGGCAAAATGTTTCAAAAAACATCATCCCAAAACACCGCTATGTCGTTGTTTTTTCGTATTTTTGCAAAAATATTTTCTATACAATGAGTGACGATTTAAACGATATTTCTCAAGACTTTAACGAGCAACCACTTAATAGCGAGGAGCTGCACCACTCTCAGACCTCTGTGCCAGCCGACGACGACAGTCACGGCCGCAACGTCGAAAAGGACGGCGAGACCATCTCGCTCAACTCTATGTTCAAGGACTACTGGATAGACTACGCCTCCGACGTGATCCTGGACCGCAGCGTGCCCGACATCGACGACGGCCTCAAGCCTGTGCAGCGACGCATCCTCCACGCTATGAAGGAAACCGACGACGGACGCTTCACCAAAGTGGCCAACATCGTAGGCAACACTATGCAGTACCACCCCCACGGCGACGCCTCTATCAAGGACGCCCTCGTCAATATGGGACAGAAGGAACTGCTTATCGACTGCCAGGGCAACTGGGGCAACATCCTCACAGGCGACGACGCAGCCGCCGGACGCTACATCGAAGCACGCCTCTCCAAGTTCGCCAACGAGGTGGTGTTCAACAAGAAAACCACCGAGTGGAAGCCCTCCTACGACGGACGCAAGCAAGAGCCCGTCTCGCTGCCCATCAAGTTCCCGCTGCTCCTGGCGCAGGGCACCAAGGGCATCGCCGTCACTCTCACCTCGGTCATACTGCCTTACAACTTCTGCGAACTGCTCGACGCCTCGATAAAAGTGCTGCAGAACGTGCCCTTCGAGATTTATCCCGACTTCCCCACGGGCGGACTTATCGACGTGTCCAAGTACAACGACGCCGCCATCGGAGGCCGTCTGCGCATCCGCGCCAGGATGCACTACGACGAGAAGCGCAAGGCCATCATCATTACCGAACTGCCTTACACCGTCACCACCGACACGTTGATAGACAGCATCTTGAACGCCAACGAGAAAGGGCAGATAAAAATCAAGAAGGTCGACGACAACACCGCTTCGCAAGTAGAGATTGTGGTCTACCTCGCCCAAAACGTTTCGCCCGACCAGATGATCGACGCCCTCTACGCTTTCACCAACTGCCAGATAAGCTTCTCGCCCCAGACGTGCGTCATTGTCGACAACAAACCGGTGTTTATGACTGCCTCGGAGATTCTGCGCCACTCGACGATGCGCACCAAGGACCTGCTGCGTCAGGAACTGGAGATACAGCTGGCCGAACTCGAGGACAAGTGGCACTGGGTGTCGCTCGAAAAAATCTTCTTCGAGAAACGCATCTACAAGCAGTTGGAGAAAGACCAGGCGACGTGGGAGGACCAAGTGGCAGCCATCGAAAAGGCTTTCGACCCCTACCGCAAGTTGTTCAAGAAGGAGATTACTCGCGACGACGTGCTGAAGCTTTGCGAGAAGCCTGTGCGCAAAATCTCCAAGTTCGACATCAAGAAGGCCGACGAGGAAATAGCCAATATCGAGATAAATATCGACGAGACCAAGAACCATCTCGAGCACCTGACGGAATACGCCATTTCCTACTTCCGGCACATCCTTGAGAAATACGGCAAGGGACGCGAACGCCGCACCGAGATACGCAACTTCGAGGACATTCAGGCTGTCACCGTGGCTGTGGCCAACGAAAAGCTCTATGTCAACCGCACCACCGGCTTTGCCGGCTACGGACTGAAACGCGACGAGGGTGCGGAATATGCCTTCGACTGCTCGAAGATGGACGATATCATTGTCTTCCGCAAGGACGGCACGATGATAGTCTCTAAAGTGCAGGAAAAGGGCTTTGTGGGCAGCGAAGCCTGCAAGGAAATCGAATATATCGGACTCTTCCGCAAGGGCGACGAGCGCACGGTCTACAATATGATCTACCGCGACGGGGCCTTCGGTTTCGTCTACGTCAAACGCTTCTCGGTGCTGGGCGTGACACGCGACAAGG
Source organism: uncultured Bacteroidales bacterium (assembly GCA_905236645.1). Taxonomy (GTDB): domain Bacteria; phylum Bacteroidota; class Bacteroidia; order Bacteroidales; family P3; genus Colimorpha. Next base: position 19,631 of record CAJOMZ010000006.1, on the reverse strand, counting down.
AATATCAGCTCACCAAGGGTTCAAAAGGCTCTAAGATACTCTATTTCACCGCCAACCCCAACGGCGAGGCGGAAACCGTCACGGTGCACCACGTCTCGAAGCCTAAGCTGAAGAAGACAAGCTTCGACTTCAACTTCGCCACCCTTGCCATCAAGGGCCGCGCCTCGATGGGCAATATATTGACACGCAACGCCGTTCGCAGCATCAATATGAAAGGGGAGGGGGTCTCTACCCTCGGTGCCCGCAAGATATGGTTCGACGAGAACATCAAGCGTCTCAACGTCAGCGAGGCCGGCCGGTTCCTCGGCGAGTTCAAGGGCAAGGACAAGATTGTCACCCTTACCACTTCGGGGCATTTCCGCACCACCAACTTCGACCTGGCAAACCACTATGACGACGACCTGCTGCTGATTAGCAAATACAGCGCAAAGACCATATTCTCAATAGTATACCGCTCGGCCGAGAGCGAAAGCTACTATGTGAAACGTTTTGTGGTCGACGAGTTCGACCGCAAGCTGCCTTTCCTTGAGGAGGGCTCAGGCGACACCATAGTCACCTTCTCGGTCGACACATTCCCCCGACTTGAAGTGGTGTACGATGCCAGTGCCAACAAGAAAATAGAGTCGGAAATCATTGATGTCTACGACTTTATAGGGGTCAAAGGCTATAAGGCGAAGGGCAAGCGCCTCACCGCCGCCGCCGTCAAAGAGTTCAAATGGCTCGATCCGCTGCCCGAACCCGAAGAGCCCGCTGAAGAAGAGCCGGAAATCGAGGACGCCGACCAGCCCAATGACCGCGAAGGCTTCGCCGAAGGCACACAAACATCCCTCTTCTGACCCGCCAACCCTTAAAACAACTCAACATATCAACAGCTCAACATATCAACATTTAACCCTTTATGAAAGTCTTAGTCATCCTGCCGCGGTTCCCCTATCCGCTTGAAAAAGGCGACAAACTGCGTGCATATCACCAAATAAGAACCCTGTCGGCCAACAACGAAGTCTATCTCTTCGCCCTCTCGCACGACAGGGTGGAGGATATGTCCATCAATGAGATGCGCCGCTATTGCAAGGATATCCGTGTCGCTCGACTGTCGAAGGTCGGGGCTGCGCTCCGTGTGGTTCGCAACCTGTTCTGTGTACGCTCATTGCAGATAGGCTATTGGGACAGCGACAAAGCACGTCGTGAGCTCAATAAGTTCGAGGAACAGGTGAAGCCCGATGTGGTTTATGCCCAGATGATCCGCACCCTCAAATATGCAGCCCATACCGACGGACCCAAAGCGCTTGACTTTCAAGATGCCCTGTCGATGAACTATGAACGACGTATGACGGGGCGCAAGGGCTTGACTTATTTTGTGCTGCACTATGAGTTCAAGATGCTGCGCTCGGCCGAATACAATGCCTGCGGCATCTTTGACGCTCTGACTATCATCTCTGACACTGACAGTCAGGCTATTCCGTGCCACAGGGATACGCAAATCGACGTTATCCGCAACGGTGTCGACTTCGACTATTTCCACCCGATGGAGATGGAAAAGCGCTACGATGTCGTTTTCTGCGGCAATATGCAGTACAAGCCGAACATCGACGCTGCCCGCTATCTTGTCGGCGAAGTGATGCCCATTGTCTGGCGCACTCACCCCCAAGCATCAGTGATACTTGCCGGCGCAACACCCAAAGCCTCTGTCCGCCAGCTCGCTTCCGACCGCGTAAAGGTGACCGGTTCGGTCATCGACATCCGTCCGTGCTATGCTCAGTCGAAGGTCTTTGTGGCCCCTATGCGAATCGGCTCGGGCCTGCAGAACAAGCTGCTCGAAGCAATGTCGATGGGTATTCCGTGCGTCACCACTCCTTTGGCCAACGATTCGTTGGGGGCAGCAGACGGGAGTGAAGTGCTTCTTGGCCGCGATGCCGGTCAGCTGGCAGCGGCGATTGTACGTCTGCTCGACGACGAGGGGCTGCGCAACACTTTGGCTGCCAATGCCTCACTGTTTGTTCACCGCCACTTCTCGTGGGAAGCAACGGGCGGGCAACTCGAGGCAGTGTTGAGAAAAGCCATTGAGAACCATAGCAAAAACAATGAAACAGCACTGGAAGACGAATAAGGGTAAGTTCAAGGGTGAAGTGGGCGTGTGGGAGCCTGAGAACGAACGCCGCAAGAGCCCGCAGGAACGTAACACGTTCAGCACCGACATCGTTCCGGAAAAGGCAATATTGGTTTCGGTCTGCGACAGCAAAACGTCGATGGAACGTTGCGAGGAGTGTCTGAATGAACTCGCTTTTCTGCTCGAGACAGCAGGGGGAGTTCCGGTAAAGACTGTCGTTCAGAAACTTGACCATCCCGATAGCCGTACTTATATTGGCAGCGGCAAACTGGAAGAGGTGGTTGAGTATAAGAATGCCCTTGACGTTGACTTCCTTGTTTTTGACGACGAGCTGACACCTGCACAACTTCGCAATCTGGAGAAAGCTTTTGGCTGTCGCATCCTTGACCGTACTACCCTTATACTTGATATCTTCGCCAAACGCGCCCGTACTTCTATCGCCAAAACACAGGTGGAACTGGCCCAATTGCAGTATATGCTGCCCCGATTGACGCGAATGTGGACGCATCTTGAGCGTCAACGAGGAGGTATCGGTATGCGTGGCCCCGGTGAAAGCCAGATTGAGACCGACAGGCGCCTTATCACAGAGAAGATCACTCTGCTCAAAGAACGTCTTAAGGATATCGACAAGCAGAAGGTACAGCAGCGCAAGAACCGCGAAAGCCTTGTGCGTGTGGCCCTTGTGGGATACACCAACGTCGGCAAGTCGACATTGATGAACCTGCTTTCCAAATCTGATGTCTTTGCTGAAAACAAGCTCTTTGCCACTCTTGACACAACTGTGCGCAAGGTGGTTATCGACAACCTGCCGTTCCTGCTCACCGATACTGTCGGCTTTATCCGCAAACTGCCGCACGGACTGGTTGAATCCTTTAAGTCTACTCTTGACGAGGTGTGCGAAGCCGACCTGCTTATGCACGTTGTGGATATCTCGCATCCCGATTACGAGCAGCAGATTGAGTCGGTCAACAAAACACTTGAGGAGATAGGCGCTGTCGACAAACCTACCATTATGGTATTCAACAAGATTGACGCATATACATACATCAAGAAGGACGAAGACGACCTGACACCGATGACCAAAGCAAACTGGACCCTTGAGATGCTGCAGAACAGTTGGCTTTCAAAGTCGAGCGACAACCGTTGTATCTTTATTTCGGCCGTCGACCGACAGAACATAGACACTCTGCGCCAGATGATGTATGACGAGATAAAGCGCATACACGCAATCCGTTACCCGTACAACAATTTCCTTTATTGAGAATGAAAAAAAGCGTGTAGGTCAAATTGCAGGATGGCTGAATGAAAAAAGTTATGTAACTTATTTTGTTTAACCCAAATCGGTCATTAGACTTTATGTCGGCTTTGTATTTGTTTCGAGCAGATTGGCCGCATTGCTATCGAAGGCGTAGCGGGCTACGTCGAGATGGCGATGTGGACAAGATGCCGAAAGAAATACAAAGATGGCATAAAGAGACATTATTAGGGCCTTATTTTACCATCTGTCGGTCTAACGACCGATTTGGGTTTAAATTTGTCTCAAGCACCTTGATTCGCAAAAACGCCAATAAACACTGGCGTTTCAAAAAATTTTATCCTGCAATTTGACCTATACGCTTCTTTTATTCGTAAACAGAGAACACTGTATCTTGCTAATAATTATGCAAGTTGCAAAGATTTTAGCCTGAATTGTGTCCATTACTTCATTTTTTCCCCACGTTCTAAAAAAAAATTGTAATTTTGCAGTGTCGTTTTGCCAAAGTCGCGAGGGTTCGAGCGGTGGGCAACTTATTGTTCTGCTGTTGTTCCTGTCAAAGTTTGGCAAGCGGTAAGACATATAAAAAGACGTTGTGACGGCGTTTATCTGTGGCTGTTTCGAACTTCGCAACTTCCAAACTTGATTCCGCAATAACGCAATGTCCTTTGTCCACATTTTGGTATACAGTATACCAATAATGCGTGGGCGTCGACATTGCTTATTCTGAATCAAGGGCAATGCGAAGGCCTGAAGCAGCGGGGTAAGCAAAGTAACAGATTCCCGCGCTTCTTTTTTTATGTCTTTTCCAAACAATAGACATAATCCGGCACTCGGGGAATGGTGTCGATAGAGGTTGTGCCCGACACTTATCAGGGCTATTCGTATGAGAAAAAAACACCTATTTTCCTCCGTGCTTGTTGTAGCGCTGGCGACATTCATTGCAGGTTGTTCGGGCAGTGGCTCGGGTAAAGAACAAAAGAAGGGCACCCCTATTGCCCAAATCAACCAAAACCAAGAAGGTATTACCTTCGTGGATGCCAATGGCAATCGCATCATCGACACCAAGGACTTCTCCCAATGCGGTACGTTCAGTGAGGGACTCTGTGCCGTAACCGACAAAGCGACACATCAGTTGGGATTTATCGACGTCAAAGGCCATTTGGTCATTCCTTGCCAGTTCCCCGATCCGAGCTTCTACGACGGAACCCGAGGCATCAAGGTACGTTGCCGTGCAATGTTCCACTGTGGATATGCACGCGTCGGCTCTTCCGAAGGCAATGTATTGATAGACCGCAAGGGCAATACCCTCCTCGAAGGCTACTCTGCCCTCGACTGGGATGGCGATGTGGCCATTGTCTGCAAAGACGACATCCGCCAGCCGGGGCTGGTGACGATGAGCGGTACAGAGGTGGTTCCTATGGGTACCTATCGCAAAATGGAGTTCATCGGTGAAGGTATGCTTAAGGTTGTCGGAAACGATTGGGGCACAGGTATTATCGACACCAAGGGCAATGTCCTTGTCGATAATGTGCAGGAACTGAAAAAATCGGAAGCCCCCTACGGCAAGGTAGGCACGTTTGTAGATGGCTACGTTGTTGTTCAGGTCGACAATGGCGACTGGCGCGTGATGGACAAGAAGGGTTCTGTGGTTAAGATTTTGCCGAAATACGTAGGCAACACGCTCACTTTCGGAGGTCAGATGCCTGTTTTCGACAACGGGTGTGTGATATTCGACAATGCCATCTACAACAGCTCCCTTGAAAAGGTTGCCGACTATCCTCCCCAAGGCACCCGTGCCAACAGTTACGCCTTTGTGGACGGGATGGCCAGTGTGTACGAGGGTACAATGTCGGAACCATTAATAGGCTTTGTAAACACCAAAGGGGATTTGGTCATCCCCTGCCGGTATAGCGAAAAGAGGGACTTCAACGACGGGCTGGCCTTTGTGAAGGACGATGAGGGTTGGCACATCATCGACAAGAAAGGCAACATTACAGGTACTTTGCAACAAGAGAACATCCAGCCCTATCAGCTCGGCAAGTTCTGTGCTGGGCGCGCCATAATTGGTGACAAAGTCGTCGTCGACAAAACCGGCACTGTCATCGATATACCCGATATGACGCAAATCAGCGACTTCTACTATTCCGGCAACGACAACAGCTTCTTAAATGACGAATTCTAAAACCATATAACGATGAAGAAAAACATAGCATTCCTTTCCCTAACCTTCTTCCTATGCATAGGCGGCACTTTGCAGGCACAAATATTGCGAGATGCGTGGCGGGAATTGAAAAAGGCCGTTACGATAGATGACGGCAAAGGTAAAAGCAACAATAACAACAACTCCAATCCGTCAAGTTCCGCACCTGTCCAGTTTACCGACCTCAAAGTAACCGGTGACCCAGAGAGCGGAAGGTTATTTTTCTCCGTCAAGGCCACCCGCACCGCCAAATCGGCCTATGCCATCTCATTAGGTGTGATGTCTGTAACTGACGACAGAGGTAACATCATCCCTTCGTACACAAATGACAACAAAAACGGTCTGCCGTGGTATCCTATTACCGACGGCATTGGTACACACATCACAATCGCGGGCAATGAAAGTGTTGTCGTGAATCCCACTGTCAAGACGTTGCAGAAAGTGATTCTGTGCGGTTCGAACGGCGACCGTTGGCCGGAGAACTTGGCTACATTTACAAATGTTCCTATCGAATGGGCAACCAGAGACTCACATCCTGCCTGCTGGCCAGCCGAACACTACCTTAGCCGCCGCACCGTTTTCGAAGGCACTCCGGTCGTTGAACACACCGGCTGGATCGAAACAGCCAAAGAGGGCGAATGGGACGGTGTGAAATACGCCATCAACCACGACAGCTATATACACCTGGCAGGCATCGTTGGCAACGCCAAAACGGGCGAAGTCCGCATCATCATCAAATTCTATGGTTCGATGAGCAAGATGAGTCCTTCGGACATTAAATTCTATGACGAAGACGGCAATATGTATCAGCAGGAAACCGACGTGTTTTTCCCTAAAGGAGTTTCATCGACAAGCTACTTTACCGAACTTGTCTCCACGCCATTCAAAGTGCCGACCTCGGTCAAGCGCATTCAGAAACTCACTATCAGCTGCTGGTCGTTCACAAATATCCCCATCCAATGGGTCGAATTGTAAAACCATTAAAATTTAGCCAAAATGAAAAGAATAGCCTTATTATTGACCCTGTTGTCTGTTTTCACAGTTGCCTCAACTGCTCAAAACTTCATCTACCACGGCACCGACTACGACATCGAATTGGTCTCTGTAGATGCCAATTATGCCAATTGCAAAGCAGTTATCACTTTGAAAATAAAAGCGAAGAGTGATATTGACGAAGTGTGGCTCGGAAGCGAATACGGCGCCGGATACAACTATGTAGAACACAAAATCGCCGCCTGGGACGCTAATGGGATTGTATTCAACACTCCCGACGGAACTCAAAAATGCAAAGTCTCTCAAGGAATCTATGTAAAGAATGTCCTCGACCAGCTGCCGCTCTATCTGTACACCGCCCCCAAAGTCCTGCACACGCTTCGCCTTCGCGAAAATATTGTCTTCCACAATGTTCCCGTCAATTGGCACTCCTATTTCAACCCAGTGGAAATACCTTTTTATGCCGAAGAGTTGTGGGGTGGTACTACCAAAACCGAAATCAAGACCCTCGACCCTAATTCATTCGGAGGCTATTGGCATAGGTACTACGCCGTAGACAGCGCATACGTCATAGCTGCTGTCGGCAATCGACGCGACCATCAGGTTGCCATCATCAGCCAAGTCAAGATTCACGAACCACATCGTGATTACGGCTCCAATTACGGCTATATCTATGTCGACGGTGAAGTCCAGTCTGAGAACGGTATGTGCGCACACCAAATGCAACCACTAACTCAAACAGCTGTCAAACCAGGACAGTGGTCACCAATCTTAACCGTTTACGAACTTCCCACTTGCGTCGATACGCTTTACAATGTCATCATCTATACACTTAACGACAATGATAATTTTGGTGAGAAATTTTATCTTCGAGCCTTCGATGTTCCCATTCAATGGGTGGATGTCCCCGTCGAACAGGTCAACCCGAAAGATCTCGTCAAAATGGTTGGCAAAAACTGTGTGGGTCAGCTGAAACTCGGCACCCGGATAGACGATATCCCCCAAAAAATCAAGGGCTTGTACAGTTCGGTAGAAGTAAAAGAAACCTACATTGACAGTCGTAGATGCTACGAGATAAAATTCCTTTCCGATGGAATTGAGGTAATGCGAGGAAACACTATCGATGCCTATGGTTGGAACACCGACAAACTGCAAAACCTTGTCATTGACGACGGCGTGAACATCACTGAAATAAAATATCAAAAGTAATTATCAATAAATCATTAAAAACATCAATCAATGAAAAGAACCAACTATCTAATGCTCGCCGCCGGCTTTGTGCTGGCACTGGGCTGCTCCGGACAGAATGGAACCGAAAACAACGACACAGCAAACGTCGCAATCGAAGAGGAAATTTCCACTGCTTTCGTACCCACCGACAGGGGTGTCGAGCCTATCGTGCTCGGTATGGATGTCAAGGATATACCCGCCTCTGTGGACGGACTTTATGACAGCGTGATGGAATACAAGGATTGGGAGGAGTTTGTAGACTACCGAATCTACACATTCACCTCTAACGGCGACACCGTTATCCGAGCCAGGGCATACGATGCCAACTACGACAAGGTATTCAACATTGCCAGCATCAATGTCTATTCAAAGGCCAACGTCAAAATGCAAATCCCTGAGGGTGAAAACTATCTATATTTCTACGACGCAAGTCTTGAACCAGAAAGGCCTACGGGTGACTGATAATCCTTACTACAGGACTTTATCCCCTGAAATAAATCAACATAACATAATCTCAAAAATCAAATAACATAAAACAATGAAAAAAACAATTATCTTTGTAGCAGTAATTGCTTTAACAATGGTTACGTTTACCAGTTGCACCAAGGAAGAAAATGACAGCAATGAAAACGGAAACAATCCTGCCGAAGAAGAGATTATCGAGGAATGGGTCGACTTGGACTTGCCAAGCGGATTGTTATGGTGCTCTCACAATGTTGGAGCCAAGTTTCCGGAGAATTATGGCAATTATTATGCGTGGGGCGAGACCACAGCTAAGGACAGGTACGATTGGATGACATACCAGTACATCAACAACGAAAATAACCAGAAACTGACCAAGTACTGCAACAACTCGTATTATGGACACGATGGATTTACTGACAACCTCACCGTCCTTGAGCCAGAGGACGATGCAGCCACAGTCAATATGGGCGACGGTACACGGACACCCACTATAGAAGAATGGATGGAACTGATTAACAATACCACTTCCACTTGGACCCAGGTGAACGGTGTCAATGGACGCACCTATAAAGGTGCCAACGGCAACAGCATTTTCCTGCCTGCCACAGGCTATTACGAAGGTACAGGCTCCTATTCTGTACTGAGCAGAGGTATCTACTGGTCTGCATCGCTTGATACAGAGACCAGTCCTCGCAACGCGCAAGCCTTCGACTTCTCTTCAAGTAGACAGGGGAAGGCAATATATTACCGCTCCACCGGTTTTACTGTGCGGGCTGTCTGCGAGCGTAAAAAGTAAGTCTTTGCTGCCCGACAATTACTTAATCGGGAGATGTCGCTTTATCCACAGGAAGAACGTATAAACAAATCAACCGGCAAGACCCCCCCGCGACATCTACGTCAAGAAAAGTATCAGATTAAAAGCAAAAAAAATAAATTACCAACATAATAATTACAAAAATGAAAAGAACATTTTTACCTTTGCTCGCTGTCGGCTTTGTGCTGGCACTGGGCTGCTCCAACGCGAATGGAGCCGAAAACAATGACACTACCAACGTGGCCGATGTCCAGCAAACTGCTGATCTTGTTTCCACCGACAATGGAGACGGCTCGACCGTTGGCGAGAAAACCTATATCCTTACCGAAAAGGGGGTCGATGTCCTCGTTTACGAAAAACAACTGAAGATGCAGCCTCCCACAGGCTCTGTCTATGACCAGGCTGTAAAAAAATATGTAGATGATTATGGCTCTACCGTTTATACCCTGAAGAGAAAAGGCAAAGAAATCGGTATCGCAGCCGTTGACGGGGGGGTAGTCACGGCCTTCTATTTCTCAACGCCCGATGTGCAGACCGACAATGGCATCCACCCCGGCACCCTCGTTGTCGAAGCACTCAAGAAAGACGGTGTCACCGCCATAATGATGTACGACGATATGTATGGTGAATACATCATCGACATCGACTATGGAAGCATTAATTTGATCACGCTTGGCACCACCGATCTTTCTGCAAATGGAGTAAAAAAACTGACCGACCTGGAAAAACGCACGAAGAAATGGGAAAGCGACTATTCGGGAGATCAGCCCAGAGTCAAACTCGGTCCTGACGACATCAACGACATCATAGATATAAAAACGATTGGTATCGGACCCTATTACTATTGATATTCCGTCAAAAACAAAGGTAGGGGACTTGTTGCTAACGCCCTTACAATTCTCTGTAAATAGCACCAATCGGACTGACAATTAAAATGGTTTGTCAGTCCGATTGTTTTTTTTAGAGCACCTAACTCCTTGTGGTATAGAAAAGGATAACGCACGTCTTTCTCAGACGTGCGAAAATAGACATCTTCACATTGCAACCCCACCACAAAAATCCGGCGTATAGGTCAAATTGCAGGATGGCTGAATGAAAAAGTCAGATATCTTTGCCGCGCAGTCGGAAGCATAGCGGGGCTTAGCTGGAAATACCCTTCAACTTCGACGAGCCTAAGATACAAAGGCCCGCAACTGAAAAGGCCTTCGATAGCGTTTCACGCAATCAAAGGCCTTTGTATTATTCCGTTTCGGCACTAATCACTCACTTTTTCTTCCTTGCCTTCTTCTCCTGCATCTCGCGGATAATGGAGACAGCTTCGGCGATGGTGATTGTCAGCGGGTCGTAGCCGGTCTTGGGCAGGCGGTAGTTGTCGCCCTTGTAGGTCAGATAAGGACCGAATTTGCCGATGTTAGAAACCACTTTTTCACCCTCATATTCACCGATTTCGTGCGGGAAAAGCGATTTGAGACGCTCCTTCTCCTCGGCCTGGATACGCTTGGTGTCGATAATCTCGATTGCGCGCTGCAAGGTGATAGTATATGGATCGTCGGATTTCGACAGCGAGTAGAATTTGCCGTTGTGACGCACGTATGGTCCGAATCGGCCAATGCTGACAACGACATCCGTACCTTCGTAATCGCCAACGGTGCGTGGCAGGTTGAACAGCTCGAGAGCCTCCTCAAGGGTGATGTTCTCAATGCTCTGGCCTTTCTTCATCGATGCGAAGCGTGGCTTCTCGTCGGCGTTGGTGTCGCCAATCTGGATGAGGGTGCCATAGCGACCAATCTTGGCATAGACATTCTTGCCTGTGGTCGGGTCGGTGCCGAGCAAGCGCTCGCCGCTGGTACGCTTCGAGTGGCTTTGCGTCTGCTTCACGTTGCGATGGAAGGGAACGTAGAACTGGTTGATAACGTTGCGCCAAGCCTGGCTTCCGTTGGCCACGTCGTCGAAATCCTTCTCAACCTTTGCGGTGAAGTTGTAGTCCATAATCTCGTTGAAGTGCTCCATAAGGAATTGGTTGACAATAGTTCCGATATCGGTCGGGAACAGCTTGCCCTTCTCGGCGCCCAGATGCTCGGTTTTCTGGCTGCGGGCAATGGTGTTGTCGGGTGTAAGTGTCAGCGTTATAACGTCAAAGTCCTGCGGTGCACGGTCTTCCTTGATGACGTATTCGCGTTTCAGAATGGTCGAGATTGTCGGCGCATAGGTCGACGGACGGCCGATGCCCAGATCCTCCAGCTTCTTCACGAGGCTTGCCTCGGTGTAGCGCGGAGGGTGCTGCGTGTAGTGCTGGGTGGCGGTAGCCGCCTCGAGGGTGAGGCTCATTCCGTTCTTCACCTGCGGCAGCTGGTGGTTGGGGCTCTCCTCTTCCTCGTCGTCTGTCGATTCAAAGTAAACCTTCAGGAATCCGTCGAAAAGCACTTGCTCGCCCGAGCAGCTGAAGCGTTCCTTATGGCCGTCGATGTTGATCTCGATGGTCGTCTTTTCAAGCTCGGCGTCAGCCATCTGCGAAGCGATGGCCCTTTTCCAGATCAGCTCATAAAGCCTGCGTTGTGCGGCGTCGGTATTGATCTCGGTAGCCTGCATATCGGTGGGGCGGATGGCCTCGTGAGCCTCCTGTGCGCCTTTGATTTTGGTGTGGTAGCGGCGTGTCTTGACATATTTCTCGCCGTAGGTGGAAGCAATCTGCTTCTTGGCCATCTCCAGCGCCATCTCGCTGAGGTTGGTGGAGTCGGTACGCATATAGGTGATGTATCCCGACTCATAGAGCTGCTGTGCAATCTGCATTGTACGCGCCACCGAATAGCCCAGTTTGCGGCTGGCTTCCTGCTGCAGCGTCGACGTGGTGAACGGCGGTGCGGGGCTGCGGCGGGCCGGCTTTGTCTCCACGCTGTCAACGCTGAATGCACAGCCTTTCAAGCTTTCGAGGAAAGCCTTGGCCTCATTCTCGGTGTCGAAACGGCGGCTCAGTTCGGCAATAAGTTTGCGGTTGCTGCTGTTAAGGAATGTCGCCGTCACGCGGAAGTAACTCTGTGTCTTGAAATCCTTTATCTCGTTCTCGCGCTCCACTATGAGGCGCACGGCTACGCTCTGTACGCGACCGGCGCTCAATGCAGGCTTGATCTTTGCCCACAGGATAGGGCTTATCTCGTAACCCACCAGGCGGTCAAGCACGCGGCGGGCCTGCTGAGCGTCGACAAGGTTCATATCGATGTCCCTCGGATGGTCGATGGCATAGAGAATGGCGTTCTTCGTAATCTCGTTGAACACAATGCGTTTGGTCTTCTCGGGCTGCAGGTCGAGAGTCTCGCGCAGGTGCCAGGCAATGGCCTCTCCCTCGCGGTCCTCATCAGACGCCAGCCACACCATATCGGCGTTCTTGGAGGCTTTCTTAAGCTCTACAACCAGTTTGGCTTTCTCTTCCGAAATCTGATACTCAGGCTCATACTCGTTGTCGACATCAATGCTCATCTCTTTCTTTGCAAGGTCGCGGATGTGGCCATAACTGGACATCACCGTGTAGTCCTTGCCCAGAAACTTCTCGATTGTCTTTGCTTTTGCAGGCGACTCTACAATGACTAAATTTTTCATATCGTATATTTTCTTTGTTTTTCGATGCGCTACAATAATGTATCTATATATTTAATAATAATGTATCTGTTTTATAGTCAATATAAAAAGGCCAAACCTTCGTTTAGTCTTGCGACTGCAAAGGTAAAAACTTTTCTTTAAACTGCAAAATAAAATTAAAATTCTTTATGGTGCCTCGTTGCTTTGCACGAACAAAACAGCTCGTCTTTATTCGGTTGCCACTCGTAGACCGCCTGCTTTTCAGTCAACAATTTCGTTCATCCTTAAAGACCTCCCGAACAGACCTTTTCGCTCTCCAAAATCGGTGAAATTGATAAATGGGTTAAAATCTGTTAAAATATTACCGTAGATGCCTGAATGTCTGTCTTCTATAGAGTTTGTCGAAAAAGTAGGACTTCTCCGAAAAAAGCTCAAAAATGGCTTTTTCCAACTCCCTGATTTCCATATACCAAATTCCTACCAAAGTTTACTCAAAGTTTTACCAAAGTTTAGTCAAAGTTCACTCCAGTAGAATTTGGTAAGAATTTATCAAAAAGTCGGATGGAATTTGGTGCAGTGAATCCCCGAAGTCTACGTAGTCTGTGTTGAAGGAATGGCCAATATGGTTTTCCTTTCTTCGGTTACAGGATTTTTGTGTATCTTTGCAATTTGTTCAGGCGGCAAATGTTTTTGCTGCCTGCTGATAGACAGAACGATACAGAAATGAAGCAACGGCGAATTATATTATCCGTGACCAACGACCTCGTCACCGACCAGCGTGTGCACCGTTCGTGCACGGCGCTCAGCGAGGCGGGCTATGACGTTACCCTCGTCGGGCGTCGGTTGCCTGACAGCAATCCCGTCGAGCGGCCATATAAGACCGTCCGTATGCGTCTGTTGTTCAGAAAGAAAGCCGTTTTCTACGCCGAGTATAACGTGAGGTTGTTTTTGCGACTGCTCTTTTCGTGTGCCGATGCTTTCTATGCCAACGATACCGACACGCTGCCGGCAAATTATTGGGCTGCCGTTCTGCGTTGCAAGCCGCTCTTTTTCGATGCTCACGAGATGTTCCCCGAGGTACCTGAGCTTGTCGGGCGGCCCAAGGTCAAGCTTTTCTGGACTCGGATTGAAGACCGCATCTTTCCGCGCCTTTGCCGTCCGCACAGGGCGGCCGTGACTGTCTGTCAGTCGATTGCCGACATCTACCGTCAACGTTACGGTCTGGATATGAAGGTGGTGCGCAATGTGCCGATGGCTTTCCCCAGGCATAACGATGCCGCCTCGCAAATCATCGCCAAGTTGCCTGAGGGCAAGAGAATTCTCCTTTACCAGGGGGCCGTGAACGTGGGCAGAGGCATAGAATGGATTATGGCGGCGATGCCTTATCTGCCGGAGTGTCATTTGGTTGTGGCGGGGGTGGGGGACATTTACCGCCAGCTGACAGAGGCTGCTGCCCGACAGGGGTTGACTAACGTCACGTTCCTTGGCCGTGTCGAGCCAGCCACGCTCCACGGCTTGACGGCTGCGGCATCGCTGGGGCTGTCGCTGCTTGAGAACCGCGGCCTCAACTATTATTATTCGCTGCCCAACCGCATTGCCGATTTTGTGCAGTCGGAAGTGCCGGTTCTTGCCACCGATTTCCCCGAAATAAGGCGTGTCGTTGAGACCTACGGCATTGGCACGCTTGTCGAGCCTGCGCCCTTCGACGCTGCCACACAGCGTTCTACGCCTCCCGATCCGCAACGGATGGCGCAAACCGTTCGCGACACGCTGGCGGAATGGGATGCGCTCACCCCCGACGAACGGCATCGCCGTTTCGCTTTGGCCGCCGCCGATCTGACTTGGGACAACGAAAAAAATACACTTCTTTCGCAAGTAGACACAATTTTTTAGCCAATTGCAAGTTTTTGTATTATAAACCCCGAATTGAACGAATTTGACGAATTGACCATATACAATACGAAGACGGATTAATCGAACGTTGAGAACTTTAAAACCCCGAATTGAACGAACCCTTAAATTAATATCTTTTAATACATTATTTGTTATACAATGCTTTACAACATTTTTGCAGTCATCTATATTTTAGGTCCTTTTGTTGGATTGTATTTCATTTTCCGCAAGGTGGGCATTGCCCCGTGGAAGGCCCTGATACCTATTTATAATATAGTGCTTTGGATTAAGCTGTGCGGCAAGAAATGGAAGTGGTATGTCTATTTCCTGATACCGGCTATCAATATCTTTACCTTCCTGATGCTCGTCGTTGAGACGGCCAAGGTGTTCGAGCGTCACAGTTTTTGGGAGCAGACACTTGCCGTGCTTTTCCCGTTTGCCTATATGCCTTATCTGGGCTTGAGCAAGCTTGAATATGTCGATCCCGCAAGCCACGAGGAGGTCAAGTATTCGTCGATTCGCGAATGGCTTGACGCATTGGTGTTTGCGTTGATTGCCGCTGTAATCATACGTGGCTATTGTATGGAGTTCTACAAGATTCCTTCATCGTCGATGGAGAAGTCGCTTTTGGTGGGCGACTACCTGATGGTCAGCAAGATGTCGTATGGCGCTCGCACGGATTAAATGAATATGGTTTTATTTTTTCAGTGAAGGACTTGTGTTTGCATATTTCTTGGTAGGGGCATCCACTTGAAATGGATTCGTCTGCCGTATCACCGCTATCCAGGGCTTCGTCCGATGGAACGCTTCGATGCTGTCGTGTTCAACTTCCCTGACGGCGACACGGTGTGCACGGCCTTCCAGAGCAACCGCTCGTACCACGACCTTGTGCGCGAGTATGGACGCGAGACGGTGATGTCCAACCCGGGCGTTTTCGGCCGCATTGTCGTCCGCCCTGCCGACAAGCGCGAGAACTTTATCAAACGCTGTATAGGCTTGCCTGGCGAGACCTTGAAGATTGAAAACCAGCAAGTGCTGATAAACGGCACTCCGGTAGAGAACCCTGCCGAGCTTGAATTCACGTATGCTGTACGTATGGCCGAGAGTTTTGACGACTATGTTGCGTCGATGTTGCAAATCGGTGCCTACGGCGGCAACCTTGTGGATGGTAAGATACAGAAGGACCAGCATCTGTTTGCCAAGGCCGGCATATCG
Source organism: uncultured Bacteroidales bacterium (assembly GCA_905236645.1). GTDB lineage: Bacteria > Bacteroidota > Bacteroidia > Bacteroidales > P3 > Colimorpha. Next base: position 3,883 of record CAJOMZ010000006.1, on the reverse strand, counting down.
CTCGAAGACTGCGAAAGCTCGATCGGGTACTATCAGTATCTGTTCCTCAACGAGGAGCAGCTGCAGCTGACATTCAAGTACAGCGAGTTCATCACCGTCGAGCCTATGGCGTACACGCACGGCGACAGTAGCCGCCTGGTGCGTTTAACACCGCGCTATAAACTTGTGGGCGGCAACGATATGGCCATCGGAAACGCCTTTGTCCAGATGACTCAGGAACTGATGGCCCACGGCTTGACGCAGCAAGACATTGATATGATGGGGCAGATATACACCCTGCCGCTGACGGCATCGATGTATTACTCGCTTGTGAACAACCAGATGATTGCCGAGGTTATGCCTCTTTCGGCTCTGGCCGGCTACTCTGAAGGCCACCTTTTCCCGCACTGCAACGGCTACGACTGGTCGGTGGACAACTTCGGTCCTGTCACCATTCCGGCTCAAGGCACGACGGTGGAGCTCACGTTGGAGAACCTGCCGCTCTACAAGCGCGTCATAGAGGTGTTTGAAGGCAATAAGCTTGAAGTGGACGGCAGCCAGATACTCATCAACGGGCAGCCGGCGACCAAGTACACTTTCAAGATGAACTATTACTGGATGATGGGCGACAACCGCCACAACAGCGCCGACAGCCGCTACTGGGGCTTTGTGCCGGAGAACCACATTGTGGGCCGCGCCTCGATGATAATCTTCTCGAAAGACAAGGACAACAAGTCCATACGCTGGAGCCGCATATTCCGCACCAAGCTATAGACAGATAAAAAAACGACTACAAATAAAAGGAGGCCTTGATGCAAGGCCTCCTTGTTTGTAGTGCGATATTTGAAAGGACATTATTTGATTCCTTTTCCTCCAAATGTGAAGTAGCCTTTGGTAAAGGCAAGGTATGCAGCGGCACCAAGAGCGGCGAGCAGCAGCAGAAGGACTATCCACACCCACAGCCGTCGGCGGCGCGGAGGATAGGTGGTCTCAATCTGGTTGAGGTCGCATTCGGAGTGGCATTCAACGGCTGCAATATTCGAATTGGCAGCGGTGATAGCGGCGATAGACTCAGAACGGCTGTTGGCCGATGGAGCGGCGGCAGGGGGCAGGGGAGCGGCCGGCTCGTCAACGTGGCTTTCCGCTTCCTGCGCCGGTTCTTCCTTCCTTACCGGTTCCACATCCACCGTTTCCGGCAAGGGGAGAAAGGCGTGTCCGCAATAGGGGCACGCCTTTTCATTGTCGTAGAACGGGCGACCGCAATGGCCGCAGGGCAAGAGTCTCATTATTTCTTAAGATAAGTGTCGAACCAGTCGATGAAGTTGCGATGCCAGAGCAGGCTGTTCTGCGGTTTCAGCACCCAGTGTGTCTCGTCGGGGAAGTAGAGGTAGCGGCTGGGTATGTGACGCATCTGCGCGGCGTTGTAGGCAGCCATACCTTCGCTGGCAACAATGCGGAAATCGAATTCGCTGTGGATTACGCAGATGGGCGTGTTCCACTTGTCGACAAAGAGGTGTGGCGAATTGCTGTAGCTCTTCTTTATCTGCGGGTTGTTCCAATCCCAGTAGGGGCCGCCGAGGTCCCAGTTGTCAAACCACATCTCCTCGGTTTCCAGGTACTGCTGTTCAAAGTTGAACATACCGTTGTGGGCGAGGAAAGCCTTGAATCGGCGGCCTTCGTCGTAGCCCTTGATGTCGTGGTTGTGGCCGGCAAGCCAGTAGATGCTGTAGCCTCCGAACGAGGCGCCGCAGGCACCGATGCGCTCACGGTCGATCATAGGCAGATTGGCAGCCCAGTCGGTGGCGGACATATAGTCCTGCATACAGAGTCCACCGTAGTCACCGCTGATTTCCTCAAGCCATTCCATACCGAAGCCCGGCACGCCACGGCGGTTGGGAGCGATGACGAAGTAGCCGGCGCCGCTCATCACCTCAAAGTTCCATCGGGTGCTCCAGAACTGGCTCACGGGGCTTTGCGGGCCGCCTTCGCAGAAGAGCAGGGCGGGGTAGGTCTTGGTCGAGTCGTAGTCGTAAGGATAGATGAGCCAGGTAAGCATATCTTTGCCGTCGACGGTCTTCACATAGCATTCCTCCACCTTGCCCATACGCACCTGCGAAAGGACATCGTCGTTGAAGGTGCTGAGCTTGGTTCCTTCCGCGCGGTCGTCGCCGGTGTTGTAGGCATAGAGGGTGCCCGGGTACTGGATCGAAACCTGGTTGGCCACAATCTTGTCGCCGTTGATGGCGATAGCGTTCACGTCGTGGTAGCCGTGCGAAAGCTGGCGCACAGCCTTTGTCTCGCGGTTGAATCCGAATATCTCGCTCATACCGCGGTAGGAAACCACGGCATAAAGCTCCTTGTCGTCAGTGCTCCACAGGATGTTGCCCACGCTATAGTCGAACTCGGCGGTGAGGTCGGTCATCTCGCCGGTGGCAAGGTCCATAACCATCAGGCGCAGCTTGTCGCTCTCGTAGCCGTCGCGCTCCATACTCTCCCAGGCAACCATCGAGCCATCGTTGCTGAACACCGGGTTCTGGTCGTAGCCCATAATGCCGTCGCTGATGTTGCGCGTCTCCTTGGTCTCAAAGTTGTAGATGAATATGTCGCTGTTGGTCGAGTGGGCATAGTCGTAGCCCGTCTTCTTGCGGCAGGTGTAAACGATCGACTTGCTGTCGGGGCTGTAGTTGTACTGCTCCGTGCCGCCCCAGGGACGCATCGGGCACTCGAAGGTGCTGTCGATGATATTGACAACCTTGTCCATCTGTGCCTTGCCGTTCTCGAAGGGCACATAGAATATCTGCGGAATCTCGTCCACCCAGTTGTCCCAGTGGCGATACATAAGGTCCTCGTTGATGCGGCCGGTGGTCTTGTCGAGGCCTGCATAGAGCTTGTCGAGGTGCCCGGGGCGCTCGACGGGGATGGTCGAGATGTAGACCAGCGACTTGCCGTCGGGAGCCAGCTTGAAGCCTTCGAAGCCACGCTCGCACTCGGCCACGACACTCTCCTTCTTCGAACCGAGGTCCATCGAAAGAATCTGGTTGCCACGGCAGTACATAATCGTGCTCTCGTCCTTCCACACGGGGCAGAACTCGCTCTGCGCCGTGGTGGTCAGGCGCACGCCGTCGCCGCCCTCGATGGGCATCACGTACAGCTCGGCGTTGTTCTTGTTGAGCTCCATATCGGTGTAGCGCACCGTGTAGAGCACCTGTTTCCCCTCAGGGCTGACGGCATACTCGCTCATCACCCCAAGGCTCCACATCACCTCGGGGGTGAAGCGGCCGTCCTGGACTTGAACTTGCGGTTTCTCAACGACTTTCTCGTCGTTGGCATTCTGCTTCGAGCAGGCACATACGAGTGCCAGCGAAGCGAAAGTGATAAGAATTTTCTTCATTTGATTGTATTTTACGATTAATTGGTTCCAAAGGGCTAAAGGGTTCAAGGGTTGAGATGGTTTTGCGGTTCGGAAGGGTTAAGGGGCCGGGGTCATAACCTCCTCATAAGTTTCTGCACCACAGTGGCCTTCCATTGGCTGAAGTCGCCGTCGACGATGTGGCGGCGGGCGGTGCGCACAAGGTCGAGGTAGAACGTCAGGTTGTGGATCGACGCTATCTGCAGGCCAAGCAGTTCCTCGGCCTTGATGAGGTGGTGCAGGTAGGCAAACGTGTAGACGCGGTCGGCCTCGGCGCCCGAATGCGGGTCGATGGGCTCGAAGCAGGTCTCCCACTTCTTGTTCTTGATGTTGACCGTGCCCTCCCACGTGAAGAGCATTCCGTTGCGGCCGTTGCGTGTGGGCATAACGCAGTCGAACATATCCACCCCGCGCTCGATGGCCTCAAGGATGTTGGCCGGTGTGCCCACGCCCATCAAGTAGCGAGGCATGTCCGTAGGATAATACGGCAACATG
>CAJOMZ010000005.1 GCA_905236645.1 uncultured Bacteroidales bacterium | reverse complement strand
ATACCCATCTCCGTGGCCAGCGTGGGCTGGTAGCCTACTGCCGACGGCATACGGCCCAGCAGTGCCGACACTTCCGAGCCGGCCTGCGTGAAACGGAAAATGTTGTCGATAAAGAGCAGGATGTCGCGGCCGCCGGTCTTCTCATCGCCGTCGCGGTAGTACTCGGCCAGCGTCAGGCCCGACAGCGCCACACGTGCACGTGCACCGGGCGTCTCGTTCATCTGGCCGAACACCATCGTGCACTTCGAGTCGCGCACAGCCTCTCTGTCCACCTTCGACAGGTCCCAGCTGCCTTCCTCCATACTCTTCAAGAACTCGTCGCCATACTTGATGACGCCGGCCTCGATCATCTCGCGCAGCAGGTCGTTACCCTCGCGGGTGCGTTCGCCCACGCCGGTGAACACCGACATACCGCTGTATTTCTTTGCAATATTGTTGATAAGTTCCTGGATAAGAACCGTCTTGCCTACGCCGGCGCCGCCGAACAGACCTATCTTGCCACCCTTGAGGAAGGGTTGGATAAGGTCGATGACCTTGATGCCGGTGTAGAGGATTTCCTGTGTGGTCGACAGGTTCTCGAACTTGGGCGGCTCGCGGTGTATGCCGTATTTCTTGTCGCACTCGGGTGCGGGCATACCGTCGATTGCCTCGCCGATAACGTTGAACAGGCGCCCGTTGATGTTCTCGCCCACGGGCATTGAAATGGGGCCGCCGAGCGACAGCACCTCCATTCCGCGCTGCAAGCCGTCGGTGCTGTCCATAGCAATGGTGCGCATCGTGTTCTCACCGATATCCTGCTGGCACTCAAGTATTATTGTAGTGCCATCGGGACGTTTCACGCTCAATGCGTCGTAAATGTCGGGAAGTGTCACGTCGTCATCGAACGTCACATCGATAACCGCACCGATAATCTGCGATATTCTACCTTTGCAATTAGATTCCATATTTGTCTATAATATAATCATTTTTAGTTTCTTACTACAATTGCCGCCTCCCGTCCGACTGACGTGTGGCAGCGACAAAAACGGTTGCAAATTTACAACAAATCTTATAAATATTAAACCCTTTTTTTGAAAAAAAATATTCACATTTCGACTCATTCGCTGATTCATAGTATCTTATATATTTTCCCAGGCAGGCATCTGCACAGGTTTTTAAGTTCCAAACCGAGCAGTGCGGCGGCTATTTTGGGCATTGCAAGGTCGCAAAAACAGGGTATTTCGTCCATCGGAATGTCCTGGTGCGCGGCAAGCACATCGTAAACCGCCTGCTCGTCGGCGTTAAGTTTCGGAAACAGAGTGGTTTGCTTGCCTGCCTGCCTCGTTTTGCGTTCCCATCCCATATTGAGCATCAAGTCGTCGGCGTCGCGAATCAGCATTGCTTTGCAGGCGGCGATGATGGCGTTGCATCCCTCCGAGTTCTTGTCGCCGATGCGCCCGGGGAAGGCAAACAAGTCGCGGTTGTAACTGTTTGCTATGTTGGCCGTTATGAGCGCACCGCCTTTGCGCGAGGCTTCAACCACGACCGTTGCGTCCGAAAGCGAGGCAATGATGCGGTTGCGGGCGGGGAAGAGGCCTGGCTTCATCGGCACGTCGGTGCGTATCTCGGTGAGCAGCGAGCCTCCGCAGGCAAGCATCTGCTTGGCCAGATTGCGGTTCTGGGGCGGGTAGAGGCGGTTCAGGCCGTGGGCCAATACGCCTACGGTGGGCAGGCCGCACTCGACGGCCGCCGAGTGCGAGGCGGCGTCGATGCCCAACGCCAGTCCGCTGACTATGGTGATGCCCTCGCCGCGAAGGTCGCTTACAAGCTTGTGCGTCAGCTCTATACCCTGCACGGTGGCTTTGCGCGTGCCTACCACGCTCACGGCGCGTCGGGGATTGAGGTCGGCATCGCCGAGTGTGTAGAGGACTATGGGCGAGTCGACGCAGCCGGGCAGGTTGAGCCGCTGCGGAAAGTCGGCCTCTTTATAGTATAACACCTTGATTTTGTTCTTCTCAACGAATGCCAACTCTTTCTCTACGGCAGCGAAGACGCTCTTCTCTTTGATTGCGTTGGCAATCTCGACCCGCTGGCCGAAGATATGCCTCAATTCGCTTCCCGACATATTGAACAGCGCCTCGGCCGAACCGACAATCTCCAGCAACTGGCGTGCCGAACGGCACCCGATGCCGGGCAGCATCGTCAGCGCAATCTCGTAAAAATGGTCGCTCATCTCTCTTGTTTTGGTGTTTTATATTGTTTTACAATCACATAGCCTGTTTTTCCGCCGTCCTTTCGCCGTGCCTTCTCCCTACCAACTCCGATATGTACAATACTTGTACAATATTTGTACGTTTACCAATTGTACATATATTGTACAAGTATTGTACATATATTGTACAACGACCGGAGTTGGTACGGTGAAAAACCGGTTTTGGCAGGTCGGAAAACGCTCTTTTTTCGGACTGCAAATATACGTATTTTTTGAAAAACTCTCTCTTTTCAGGCGGAAAACGGGCGCCGAGCGAGGCCCGAAGGCTTTGTTGGACGTTTGTAAACCGTTGATTTGTTGCATTGTGTGCGCGACGGCAAAATAGGGGAGGAGCGATTCGGGAAAAAGTCGTATCTTTGCATTTCATTTATATTTTTGAAGAATGGATGTAATTATTGGAGCCGGAATTTCCGGATTGAGCTATGCAGCTGCCACGCCGAACGACTATCTGGTAGTTGAGGCCGACAGCGAAATCGGAGGCTATTGCAAGACTTTTTACCAGGACGGTTTCGTGTGGGACTATTCGGGCCATTTCTTCCACTTCCAGCACCCCGAACTGAGAGACTATGTGATGCGGCAGATAGCAGAGAACGAGATGCTTACCGTCGAGAAGCATACGCAGATACTTTATGGCGACAGGCATATCGACTTCCCCTTCCAGATGAATATTCACCAGTTGCCGCAAGAGGAGTTTATCGACTGCCTCTACGACCTGTTCACTGCCGAGCCGAAGGCGGAGTTCGGTTCGTTCAAGGATATGATTTACACCAAGTTCGGCAAGTCCATTTCCGAAAAGTTCCTGATTCCCTACAACACCAAGCTCTACGCCACCGACCTCGACCGCTTGGACGTGGACGCTATGGGGCGGTTCTTTCCGTATGCCGACAAGGAGCAGATCGTCAAGAACTTCCGTCACCCCGAAGGGCATTCCTACAACGCCTCGTTCCTCTATCCCAAGGCCGGCTGTATGCGCATCGTGAAGTCGGTGGCGTCCAATGTCGACAGTGAAAGGATTGGTTTAAACGAGCGTATGCTGTCGGTTGATACAGAGCGACATATCGTTGTGACAGATAAGCGCATCTTGCACTATGACAATCTGATTTCGACCATACCTTTCCCCAAGCTGCTCGACGCCTGTTCGATCGACTACGACCGCTCGGTCTATTCGTGGAACAAGGTGCTGGTTTTCAACCTTGGCTTTGATTCGAAAGGCCCCGAAAAGGTCAACAGCTGGCTCTATGTCCCTGAAGGCAAATATGTGTTCTATCGTGTTGGTTTCTACGACAATATCCTTGGGCAGGACCGCACGTCGCTTTATGTCGAAATCGGCTTTGGCAAGGATGATGAGGTTGGCGACACCGGCGCCTTGCTGCAGCGCACGCTGAACGACCTTCAGGCGGCAGGAATCGTCACTTCGCGACAGAAGCTTGTGTCGCACAACTGCGTGATTATGAATCCCGCCTACGTCCACATAACACAGCGTTCGGAGGCCGACAAGAGGGTTCAGATGCAGCGCCTGGCCGAGAAAAACATCTATTCGATAGGGCGCTACGGCGAATGGAAATACTGTTCGCTCGAGGACAATATGTACGACGCCTTTACGCTTTCCAAATTTATTCAAAACGTTAAATGACAATTAACTACCAGTTTAACAGCCTGACGTTTCTGCCTGATGGCGCTGCGGCCTGCGGCGCGACTATGCTGCCGCGCGCGACGGACGCGAAGGAGTGCCTGCAGAGGCTCGTTGAGGGTCGGGGCGACTATGCCGTGTGCGGTGTCGACGTCCGTCGGCTTGTGCGGTTTTTGCACGAGAAATACATATTCGTCAAGGCCGCTGGCGGCATCGTGGAACGGCCCGACGGCAAGCGGCTGCTGATGACGCGCAACGACAGGGCCGACCTGCCCAAAGGCAAGGTCGAGGCAGGGGAGACCCTGGCTCAGGCGGCATTGCGCGAGACGCAGGAGGAGACGGGCTTGTCGGACATCGGCCGTGGCCCGCTGCTGCTGAAGACCTATCATATCTATGACCTTTATGGCGGCTGGCATTTCAAGCAAACATCCTGGTATGCAATGCAATTGCTCGACGAGCAGCCCCTTGTGCCCCAGACCGAGGAGGGGATAACGTCGCTCGAGTGGTGCGACGCCGCCGAATGGCGCTCCAGACTTTCGCGCAGCTATGCCACTATGCGGATCATTACGGGCCAAGTGCCTGACGCAAGGCTATTTAACAGCAATAGTTGATAAATTTTTTCTCTATCCCATTTCGTTTTTAACAAAAAGTTGTACTTTTGCAACCCGAAATTAACTTTTAGAACAGTACGAAAATGAACGAAACTGCCGAACAAATAAGCTCTTTCCTGTTGCAGGTGAAGGCTGTGAAATTGAACAACGAGCATCCTTTCACCTGGGCTTCGGGCCGCAAGTCGCCCATCTATTGCGACAATCGTGTGACGCTCTCTTATCCTGAAATCAGAACTTTCATCCGTCAGCGTTTTGTGGATATAATCAATGAGTATTTTGGCGATGTCGATGTCGTTGCCGGTGTTGCCACGGGCGGTATCGCCCAGGGCGCATTGGTTGCCCAGGAACTTGGAAAACCGTTCGTTTATGTGCGCTCGGAAGAGAAGAAGCACGGCTTGACCAACCAGATTGAGGGCGAGATACATAGCGGCCAGACAGTGGTGGTGGTGGAGGACCTCGTTTCGACCGGCAAGAGCTCGCTTATCGCCGTCCACGCCTTGCGCGAAAAAGGCTGCATCGTGAAGGGTATGGTCGCCATTTTCACCTACGGCCTTGAAGTCGCCGCCAAGAACTTTGCCGAGGCCAATGTGGAGCTGCATACCTTGACGAACTACGACACCCTTGTAAGGGTTGCCTGCGAGCAGGACTACGTCCGCGACCACGACCTTGAGTCGCTGAAGACCTGGCGCGAGAATCCTGAACTCTGGTCGGAGCAGCATAGTTGACAAATCCTAACCAAACATCCAGTTTATGACAACAGAATCAAAGAAGGTCACTGCACAATGCAGTGCCGAGAGACTATATAATTTTGCCTGCGATTTCAGCAATTTCCAGAGGCTTCTGCCTCCGCAGGTGGAGGGTTTCCAGACCAACGGCAACACCTGTACATTCAAGGTGTCTGGCTTTATGCAGCTCACGCTGCAGTATGCCGAGCGCACGCCTTACAGAACCGTGGCCATATCGCCTGCGGCAGGCAGTGGCTCGCCGATACCGTTCCGTTTCGTTATGAACATCAGTCCGATGAGTGAAAGTGAATGCGAGGTCGTCGTGCGCGCCGAGATTGAGGGAGGCAACCCGATGATGAAGATGATGCTGAAACCCAAACTGCGCCCCGCACTCGACAAGATAGCAGAGCAGATTCAGTATTATTCGGCCGGCTTGTAGTCTTCGGTTTTTCATTTTATGAACAAGAATAGATGGCGCTTCGGTGCCATCTTTTTTTATATTTTGTCATTATATTTAATTTTTATTCGTATATTTGCAAGTTGACATTGTTATTTATCAATTCGAGTAAGAATATGAAACATAGATTTTTACTTTGTTCTTTGTTGTGTTTTTGCGGTCTTGCCGGGGCGCAAAACGTGTCGAATGTGTCTTTTGTGCGCAACGGTAAGGAGGTGACGATTACCTACGACCTCAGCAAAGATGCCGACATCCGTGTGTGTGCGTCGATTGACGGCGGCCGCTATTATGGCGACTACATTGAGAATATGGGCGGCGACATCGGCAAGGGTATCAAGGCCGGCAAGGGCAAGCGAATCATTGTCTACGACCTGCCCGACCTGCGCTTTCTGCCATACGAGCCCGATTCGACCGGCTTCAACGCCTCCGACACGCTGATACGCTTCTCGGTAGAGATTGACGACGGTTCGGTCGACATCAGGGTCAATAATATGAAGTTCCGTATGATGCCGGTTCCGGGCGGCACTTTCAATATGGGGTGCACCCGTCCGGGGGGCGCCAAGCACAACTATGAGGCTGAATTCCCTGTGCATAAGGTGACTGTCGATACGTTCTATATGGGCAAATTCGAAGTGACACAGCGCCTGTGGAAGGAGGTGATGGGCGACAATCCGAGCCGTTGGACGTACAATGACAGTCTGCCCGTCGAGCAGGTGTCGTGGAATGACGTACAGATGTTTATCGCTCGCCTGTCGCAGATGACGGGCTATCGTTTCCGTCTGCCCACCGAGGCCGAATGGGAGTTTGCCGCACGTGGCGGCAACTTGTCCAAGAACCACGTGTTTCCTGGTGTCGACGGCGATCCGGGTTCGGTTGCGTGGTATGGTATGAACTCGGGCAACATCACTCATCCTGTGGGCCGCAAGAAGGCCAACGAGCTGGGGCTTCACGATATGGCCGGCAATGTGTGGGAATGGTGCTCTGACTGGTATGAAGCCTACAGCGCCGAGCCGCAGACCAATCCGCGCGGTCCCCGCCACGGAGAGAGCCGCATACTGCGTGGCGGATGCCTGAACAGCCCGTCGTGGGGCTGCACGGTGAGCGACCGCAGTTGGTATCAGCCCGACTATGGATATGGTTTCCACGGTTTTCGCCTTGTCCTGGATTCGGTGGAGGAGCCTGAAGAGGAGTAGCCGGCTTGCGCCACGGCTCAATAGAAGCGCCACGTTTGTTATTTGAAAACATTTTCATCTTTCAAACCCTTAACCAATGATTACAGTCCGCGACAAGCAGTTTGAACTTTATATGACGGAGGCTGAAATCCGGCAAGAAGTGGATCGCGTCGCCGCCGAGATTTCGCGCGACCTCAAGGGTAAGAACCCGCTTTTCTGTCCGACCCTTACGGGTGCTTTTATGTTTATGACTGATTTGGCGAGAGCGTTGGACTTTGATGCGGAGACCTATTTTGTGAAATACAGCTCGTACAGCGGTATGAGCTGTACCGGCAAGGTGAAGTCGGAACTGCCTTTCCCTCAGAAGTGCAAGGGACGTCACGTGGTCATAGTCGAGGATATTGTTGATACAGGCATCACTATGGAGGCTATGCTTGGGGAACTGCGCAAAATGGAGCCGGCAGGCATTTATATCGCTTCGTTTCTGTTCAAGCCCAATAGTTTTAAGAAGGACTTTAAAGTAGACTATATAGGCCGTTCAATACCAAATGATTTCATTTTGGGCTACGGCCTGGATTATGACAATTTCGGTAGATTCTACCGTGATATTTATGTTGTTTCGCAATGAGAAAATATAGAAGATTGTTTCTGGTTTTGGGTATCGTCGGTGCTTGTTCGCTGATGTTCTCCTGCAAGGAGGAGCCCAAGTTCGATATAGATTTGATTGTAGGCAAATGGGTGTCGGGCACCGAATATTGGCGTTACGACACTGATGGTACCGGCGTTACGTGGGATGTGGCCGACGATGTCCACGAGGATGAGGCCCAGGCATTCAAATGGGAGTTTGACCCTGAGAGCAACCGCCTGAACCATATCCACTGGATGGAGATGACGCAGGAGTGGACCCTCCCCAAGAGTTATACGCTTAAGGCTTTGAACGACAATACGCTGTCGTACAAGGACCGTTTTGATTCCACTTACACTTTCAGCAGGGTTTTGTAATGGCAGAGAATTTGAATAATACGATAGGCGAAGAGACCCGGAAAGAGAAGCGCAAAATGAAAAAGGGTTGGAAGATAACCCTTATTTCATTGGGTTCGCTTTTGGGACTCATTGTTGTAGTGGCAGTTGTAGCCCTTTGGTTGGTGCTTACCCCGGCACGGCTTACATCGATAGTCAACAAGCTTTCGGATAAGTTTATTCTGTGTGAAAGCAACTTTGAGGATGTTGATTTGACCCTGTTCAAGACTTTTCCATACGTGGGCCTGAACGTGGAAGGAGTGACGCTGGTCAATCCGATGGAAGGGGCCGCAAACGACACACTGGCCAATATAGCATCGGTGGGTGTGGGCATTAATCTGCGCGAGTATCTTAAGAATCAGAATATTGAAGTGACGAAACTGGTTGTCGACGGCGTCGACGCCAACTTGTATATCAACGAAGAAGGCAAGGCGAACTTTGACATATTTCCCTCTTCCGATGATTTGGATACGACTCCGTCCAAGCCTTTTGAAATGCCTGAGCTTGTGTCGCTGAAGTGTGTAAAGGTCAAACGTCTAAATGCTTCGTATGTTGACGAAAAGAACTGTGTTGTCGCATCGCTTAAAGAGTTTGACCTGGCTATTGACGGAAGCTATGAACCTGACAAGGTTGACGCGGATGTCAATCTTGGTATAGACTATTTGGCGCTTAGCTTGAAAAGTGACAGCACCGCTTTGTTTGCCGATATGAGCGATATGGTTTTCAAGCTGAACGGCGACACAAAGGGTGATAGGTTCGACGGCGATTTGACGCTTAAAGTCAAGCAAGGCGACATAAAAATGAACGGACAGGAGTTTGTAAACAATGCCGTCAGGAACAAGAAAGGCGACTTGCTTAAAATCGAAGGCAAGTTGTCGGGCGATATGGATAGCCGTCAGATGCTGGTGGACAAGCTCGTTGCCGACTTGAAGGGCTACGAACTGTCAGTCGAAGGCGCGGTCAATCTGCCTACAGACGAGGCCCCTATGTCGTTGGATTTGAAGTATAGAACCAACGACTGGGGTGTTGATGAACTGTTGGCAATGCTGCCGTCCGAATTCACCGACTGGAAGAAGGGGATGAACCTTGACGCCGATGCCGCCTTGACGGGTACGGTGAAAGGCAATTTTACCGACACTGAACTGCCTGCCATTACTGCAAACCTTAGCCTGAAAGACGGCAAGTTTCAGGACCGCAGTCTTTTGCCATACGCCTTTACCGACATCAATGCCAACATAGATGCCGATTTAGACCTTAACGAGAATGGCATAAGCAATGTAGATATTACTAAAATGTCGGCTCGCACTGGTCGCAACAATATTGAGGTTGCAGGTCATATCGGAGATTTGCTGGGCAAGATGAATACCGATGCAACAGTGAAGGGCGTCATTTATCTGCCTGATGCAAAGCCGATGATGCCGGACGACTTGAATATGAAGCTTGACGGCAAAGCCAGTCTCAACCTCAAGGCACAGACTGATTTGGAGCAGTTGCAGAAAGGTGACTTTGCAAAGATGAAGCTTACAGGAAACATTGGTCTGACGGATCTGGATGTTGAATACGATACAATCTACGCCAAGATACCGAAAGGCAACATCAAGGTCAATATGCCAAGCGCTGTAAAGCGAGGGTTGTTTAAGGAATTGCTTTCGGCCACAATCACTTGCAGCAGTATCGATGCCCAACTGCCCAACAATAGTATCGATGGCAAGCTGGGCGAGACACGCTTGACGGCTGCCATTTCTAACATCTTTGACACCAATCAGCCCTTCAGGGTTGTCTGCGACTTTGATTTCGCTTCATTGGCAGGATCGATGGATTCGATAAAAGCAACATTGACAAGTCCTAAGGGTACTTTTGCTATGGTTCCGGTTTCGAAGCAAAGCGACAAGGTGAAGTACAAGATTGATTTTGTCAGCAGTGCATTGCACTGTGAGCTGGACGACAGCACCACGGTAGACCTTGCAGGTCTCACCATAAAAGGCGGAGCAAACTACGACCCATCCAAGCCTAACACCTTGCAGCAGTGGTCGCCAGACTTGGATGTCGACTTCAAAAGGGGCTACATTGATTTAGAGCAATTTGACTATATCGTTCAGATTCCAGACATTAAGTTCAACTATAAGCCTGAACGTTGTGAGATAGCCAGTGCCAACATCGTTTTCGGCAATTCTGACTTTTATTTGAACGGCGCTGTGACTGGGCTTGAGAAGTGGCTTAGCCACGAAGATATGCTTAAGGGCGACCTGTATTTCACCTCAAACTACACGAATGTCGATGACCTGATGGAGGCATTCAGCGGCCTGGGTACCGATGCCGATACTCTTGAGGCTCAGCGCAAAGAAGACAATGTTGACACATCGGCTCACCCTTTCATTGTACCTCGCGATGTGGACTTCACGCTTCATACACGTATTAAGGAGGCTACTGCCTTTGACAACGACTTGCGTGAGGTTGCAGGCGATGTGCAGATCAGGGACGGTGTGGCTGTACTGAATCAAGTGGGTTTTGTCTGCAAAGCGGCAAGGATGCAGCTTACCGGACTGTACCGCACTCCGCGCTTCAACCACCTCTTTGTGGGGATGGACTTCCATCTGCTCGACATCAATATTCAAGAGCTTATAAAGATGATTCCTTATATTGACACACTTGTCCCGTTGCTGAACGATTTGGAGGGCAATGCCGACTTCCATCTGTGTGCCGAAACGTATCTAAATGCCTTCTATCAGCCTAAGATGAGTACGCTTAGAGGTGCATCGTCTTTGACAGGGCAGAACCTTGTGGTGCTTGACAATAAAGATATCGACAAGATTGCAAAGCTGTTGCAGTTGAAGTCGTGGCGTGAAGATGACTCGAAAATACACGTCGACAGTCTTGATGTGGCAATGACGGTGTTCCGTAAAGAGCTGGAAGTCTATCCGTTCCTGCTTTCATTGCACAAGTATCAGATAGTTGCAGAGGGACGTCACGATTTGAACAACAACTATGACTATCACGTTGAGATAGTGCAGAGCCCCTTGCCTGTACGACTGGCAGTTGACGTATTGGGGACGATGCCTAAGCTGAATTTCTCGGTATCGCCCAAGTTGCGTTACAAAAACCTTTACAGGCCAGAACGTCGCAATGATGTAGACAAAGAGACATTGAGACTTAAAGAGACGATTCGCAAGGCACTTGAGGCTAATGTCAAACAAGAGACACGCGATTACCAAGGTCTTGGAGAAGAATAAAACAAAACGAAAATGGTAAAAGTATCAGTCATTTTGCCCGTATATGGCGTGGCGGAATATATTGAGAAATGTGCGCAGTCACTGCTCGACCAGACACTGCAGGAAATGGAATTCATTTTTGTGGACGACCACGGCCCCGACAATAGCATTGAGTTGGTGCAGAAGATGATCGCCGATCATCCTCGCAAACAGCAGTTCGTTTTTCTTAAACCGGAGCACAATTTGGGCGCTGGTATGGCTCGAACCTATGCAATACCCAGGGCACAGGGCGAATACATTGCTTTCGTGGACAGTGACGACTGGATTGAACCTGATATGTTCGAGTTGCTATATAATGAGGCCAAACGTCAGGGCGGGGTGGACCTGTGCTGCT
Organism: uncultured Bacteroidales bacterium; assembly: GCA_905236645.1. Taxonomy (GTDB): domain Bacteria; phylum Bacteroidota; class Bacteroidia; order Bacteroidales; family P3; genus Colimorpha. The sequence continues at coordinate 15,655 of CAJOMZ010000005.1, read as the reverse complement.
GTCAAATATTAAAGGATTTCACGGACGGACAGCCTTCCGAGGTGGTCAAAAACCCTGATATTCCATCGGGCATAATGTCTGCCGAGACCAAGAAATACTTTTTGACTCATTATGTGTCGCTCTTCTCGACATTTATCTACAAACGCCAGATGATTGTCGAAAACGAAATCCATTTTCCCGAATCACGCAGTGCCGACGATAGCTTCTTTATCACCAGCGCTCTCGTTTTCGCCAACTCTATGTCGCGTGTTGACAGGCCGTTGTATCACTACATACTTCGTCCAGGGTCGGTTACCACCACCAAGGACAGCATAAAATACCAGAAGCGATTGGCGACGTTCAGCTCTTTGATGTCGTATCTGAAATCGAAAGGTGTATATGAGGCCAACAAGGATGAGATTGACTTCATTTACCTCAAGAAAGGCTATCTCTCGTCGGTGTTCAACTATATTCACAACTCGCTTGAGCCTCGAAAGGCCATAATTGAAGAGATACGCAACGAGATGATGCAATATGTTCCAGACTACAAGCGTAATCCCTATTTCAGAAAAAATACGAGTTTGCGCCTGCTTGACTGGATGATACACAATTGCACCTGGTTGGCGCTGAAAATCATACCTATATATATCAAAAAAACTAATCAGGTAGTATGAAAGAACTTGCAATGCACGTCTACGACTTGATGGAGAACTCTACGGCTGCCAACTCCACCGAGGTCAAACTGACAATCCGTGACAGTCTTAAAGACAACATATATGCCTTCACCATTGAAGACAACGGCAAGGGAATGACACCGGAGTTTTTGGCCAGGGTGACCGACCCCTATACCACTTCACGTACCACGCGCAAAGTGGGGCTGGGCCTGCCGCTTATCAAGATGAACACCGAAAACTGCGGCGGTGGAATGAAACTGCAGAGTGAGGTCGGCAAAGGTACACGGCTCGACTTCTGGTTTCAACACAACCACTGGGACCGCCCACCGATGGGGGACCTGGCCGGCACTATAGTTATGCTGTGCGCAGCTCACGAGGACATCCACATAATTTATAAGCATATAACCGATGAGGACGAGTTCGTGTTCGACACTGACGAAATTCACGAAGCTCTTGACGGTATGTCGATGAATGATGTGAAAGTGATGGGTTGGCTAAAAGATATGGTCCAGGAGAATCTGGAGGCAATACACTACAACAACTGACACATCAATTGTCAGTGTCAGAGTCTAAGGACAAATCACTTCAGCGTCGTTACCGCCTTTTTAGTCCACAGGCTAAGGAAGTTCTCGACTTTCTTGCGGTCATATGATTTGCCCTCTTCAAGCGAGGCGGATTCTTGTATATGTATCGGCTTACCGTCCTCGTCGAGAATTACAAATACAGGGAAGCCAAACCTTGCGGGATTGCCGAGGTATTTCATTGCCTCGGGGTTTTTGTTGGCCTTGGAGTAGTTGATATGGACGTAGACAAAATTCCTCTCTATCAAAGGGGCTATAACGCTGTCGGTGGTTGCAAAATCGGCAAAGCGGATGCACCAGGGGCACCAATTGCCGCCTACTTGACAAAGCACATATCTTCCCGATTGCTTGGCAAGCATCGAAGCGGTTTGTATTTGAGCCATTGCGTCAACGTCTTCGTTATAGTATTTCCTCTCTTGTGCCGAGACAGCGCCAATGCCTGCCAAAAGCAACAATACCAGTACAATCCTTTTCATTATATTTTTTTAGTTTTTATTTCAACATTAAACCTATCAACAAATCGACCTATCAACAAATCAACAATTTAACACCCATACCCATTAGGGTTCTTTTTCTGCCAGTTCCAGCTGTCGCGGCACATCTCTTCGATGCCATACTGGGCCTTCCACCCCAATTCACGTTCGGCCTTTGCCGGGTCGCTGTAGCAGGTGGCGATATCACCTGCACGACGAGGCTTGATAGAGTAGGGGACCTTTACGCCGTTTACTTTCTCAAAAGCCTTCACTACATCCAGTACGCTGTAGCCGTGACCGGTGCCCAGGTTGAAAATACCAAGTCCGCATTTGCGCTCAATGGCTTTCAGCGCTGCCACGTGGCCCCGTGCAAGGTCCACTACGTGAATATAGTCGCGCACACCTGTACCGTCGGGAGTGTTGTAGTCGTTGCCAAACACCCCAAGCTCAGGACGTTTGCCGATGGCTACCTGCGTAACGTAGGGCATCAGGTTGTTGGGTATGCCATTGGGGTCTTCGCCCATAGTGCCGCTTGGATGTGCGCCGATAGGATTGAAATAGCGCAGCAGCACAACATTCCATTCAGGGTCGGCTTTCTGCATATCCATCATCACCTGTTCCAGCATACTCTTTGTCCAGCCGTAAGGGTTGGTGCACTGGCCCTTTGGACACTCCTCGGTGATGGGAATCTGTTCAGGGTCGCCATATACCGTAGCTGATGAACTGAAAATGATGTTTTTGCAACTATGCTGCCTCAGCACATCAAGCAGAGTGAGCGTGCCGCCGATGTTGTTCTCATAGTATTCCCACGGTTTTTCTACCGACTCGCCCACGGCCTTGAGGCCGGCAAAGTGGATGCAGGCGTCGCAAGGATGCTCGCTGAGTACTCTGTCAAGTCCTTCACGGTCGCGTATGTCCACATTATAGAAAGTCACTGGCAGGCCCGTAATTGCCCTTACCCTTTCGAGCGAGACGGGCGACGAGTTGCTGAGGTTGTCTACGACAACCACATTGTGTCCCGCCTGCTGCAATTCAACAATCGTGTGTGAACCAATGAATCCGGCACCGCCAGTAACAAGTATTGTGCTCATACTAATTATTGTAATTAATGATTAATCAGTTTTTTGCTATGTTTCGTCTGTTTTGAAACAGATTGCAAAGATACATATTAAATCTGAAACGGAGGCTTTTGCGACATCATATTTTGAGAAAAACACATTTGCTCGATACTCTTGGGAATGATAGTCCTCAGACTCGCGGAATGAAAGGATGCCCGTTCATATAAACCGGCGTTGGTTTTGGTTGTGGCTTTGCACCTGATAACAAGAAAAAGGAGAAAGGGCTTTTCAAGCCCTTTCCCGATGTAATAAAATGAATTTGTTGAGTGTTATTTTGTATTTATTTATAAATGGTTAGTGTTTAATGTCGTAACAAATCGGATTCTGTTTCGTTTTTCGTGATTGTAGAGGTGCGATTTTTATACAATTATTTGCGTTTTTCATACCGAATCCAGCGTTGGTCGATTGTAAAAATCATACAATGCTGTCTTTTCCTTTTTCCGATTGCAAAATTACAAAAAGTCTGTCGCAGTGCACTTTCATTGCGTAAAACCCATCTTGCAATACGTTAAATTTGATAAATAATGCGTGTATATCACAAATTATTAGTACTTTTGCAAATTATGAATCTGGATTTTTTTTACATTATACTACTTTGTTTTGCATCAGGTTTTACGCTATGTCTACTCGGTGTATATTGTATTCAGCTCTTTCGCAAGCATAAAAAGTACCAATTTCAGCAAAATCTGGCCATTGCTTTTGCATTGGCTGCGGTGGGCTTTTTCAATTATTTAATAGTATTTGCCTGTCTTGATCAGCCGTTTTCCAAACACGTGAACACGTTGATGGTTATGTACGACTTTTTTGTCGTAGGCGGATATATGTACTTTATTGTATCAGTTGTCTTTCCCAACCGCTTCGGTAGAATCTACCTTCTCTTGTTCGAATCGCCGTACCTTATCGCTATGGTCATATACGCTGTCACGAGAAGCACGATTATTTATCCGATCGAAGTTGTTTACACCTTTGTTGTATCGACATATCTGCTCGTGTGGCTGTTGCTGTCGATAAGGAAACACGACAAAATGCTTCTCGACAACTTGGGCGACATTGAACATTTCGACCTTAGGTGGAGTGCCCTCCTTGTAATATTCGTATATTTAGTTCAGCTTTTTTATGAACTTGAATGCATTTTGCTGCCGGGTTGGGATTTTCAAAACATAAGCAAAAGTATGTTGATTAGCGATATATTATGGTGTGGTGTGACAGTGTTTTACACCTCTCTTATTTATAGTAAAACGACAAGGCAAAAAAACTTCTCCGTTCAAGCACAAGACAAACAGGACCTGGATGAATCGGACCAGCAGCCGCAATCGCCCGACAATTACTATAAAGTGTTGGCCAACACGGATGTAGACCTGAAAATCAAGGAAAAGAAGTATTATCTTGACACAACGCTGACGCTGCAGAAGCTGGCAACGCAGCTCGGAACAAACCGACAGTATCTGAGCAACTACATCAACCGTGAGAAGCAAAAGACTTTCTATGAGTATATTAACGACTTCCGCCTGGAAGAGGCCAAGAGCCTTTTGGACGGCTACGATGAGCAGAACCCTCAATCGATGGAGAGCATAGCATCGCTTTCCGGCTTCAACTCCTATTCAACATTCCTGCGCTCGTTTGTCAAGAAATACGACATATCTCCATCCAAATATTTGAAAAGCAAGCAGTAGTGGAGAGTCAACACACTCGCTGCCTTGTCGCTGAAACGCACCTCGGCATTTGTCGCTTCGACGGTGCGACATTGTCGTTTTGACGATGCCACATCCCCCGCCCCTCGTTTTCATTCACCGACTGGTTCCTGGAACGGCCGGGCTGTGCCGCATCATCTAAACGACAATGTCGCACCGCCAAAATAGAAAATTGCAATGTGCTTCGCTTCATCTATAAGGCTTATAACCGTCTTATCCATCACCCTCTTCTTTTCTGTTTTACAGACCCCGAAATCGGTGAAAATGATAAACGGGTTAAATTTTGTTAATTTTCTCGCTTATTTCACTGTTATTCAATTATTAATGTGGATTATCAAAAAAATGTGCCCTCGTCGAAAAACGGCCAAAAATGCCCTTTTGCAACTCCCTGATTTCCATATACCAAATTCCTACCAAAGTTTACTCAAAGTTTTACCAAAGTTTAGTCAAAGTTCACTTCAGTAAACTTTGATAGGAATTTATCAAAAAGTCGGGTGGAATTTGGTCCAATAAAGCCCCGACCAGGGCCTTGACAATTGGTGAAAAAAACTTGCTGTGTGCATTGTTTTCTCATTATTATTTCGTATCTTTGTATTTTGAATCAACTATGGTTGATGCGTGTATAGCGCTGAGTAAGTGGGCGTTGGGTGCATTAAATATAATAGGTTCATTTTAAATTGTAATGTTATGAGACTGATTGTTACCACAACCGATTCGATAGAGGGGTGCCGCATAGCCGATTATATTGACGTTTTGCGCAGCAGTGTTGTTGTTGGCAACGACATCGCCTTGAGTGACCTTTTTGGCGGCAGTCGCAAATACAATAACAAGCTTAACGATATTTACGACAAGGCGATGCAAGGGCTGCGGCTCAAAGCTGTCATTGCCGGCGCCGACGCCGTGGTGGGGCTGCACACTGATTTTGAGGAGGTTTTCGGCAAGGGCAAGACCCGTATGGTCGTTTCGATGGTTGGCACGGCCGTCAAACTCGACGGCTCCCCCAAGTGCCTGCCCGAAGACAATAAGAGCGCTTCGGTCTCTATGTATGCCTTGCACCGCCAGCATATGCTCGTTTCGATACGTAAAAAACTGGACAACAATGATTTTTCGTTAAACGAGGATGACTGGAGCTGCATTTTGAAGTATTCGCTCACCGATTTGGCTTTGCCGCTCTACAACCGCTATCTTGTCGTGTCGACCCAGACAATAAGCAATGTTCCGTTGTTTGAGCGTAAACTGCTGCTGGACAATTTTATACCTTTAATCCAGAGTATGGATTTCGACGATGCAGTGAAGGTGGTGTATTCCGATTTGGACACTGCGCCCGAATGCTCGTCGGTTATCATCAAGGAATGCAATCTGTTCGCTCCCTCAATGATTGTCAATATGCTTGAATCAGAACGCAAACATACAATCATTGCTTTGCTTAAGAGCGATAAGCCCTTCTATACAGCCCAGGATTTGGCAGATATGGACAAGATTGTGGATTTTCTTGACAATCTGCCCGATACGGGGCGTTATATTGAGGGTAGGGGAGGTGTATTCTCGAAAACGGGTACCCTGTTGGTGTGTGAGCGCGGGCACAAGTCGGCGGTTGAACTGGGAGGGCATTGCACCGAATCGCTCGAGGGGAGCGGGGCTGTGTGCAACCTCAACGTGAAGGGTATCACCGAAGCCGAGGTCGCTGCAATTGCCAGTTTCAAAGAGAAAGTCGAAGTGTTAAGGGCCATTTTAAATCGCGAATTATGAAATTCAGACATTTAGTATCTTTAATTATCGCTTTAATTTGTGTCGCCGATTATTCTGTGGCACAGAAGAATATAGTTATACGCGGAGTGTCGGAGAACGGCGCCGGGCGACGCATCGAGCTGCTTCGCTATTCCGATCAGATTTCGATGAGAGAAGTCTTGGCCGACTCGTCGACTATTGCCGCCGACGGCAGGTTCGAACTGCGTTGTTACGCCAACTATCCTATGATGGTTACTATGCAGATTGAGAACTACTCGCAGTCGTTTTACGTTGAGCCGGCGCGCACTTATGAGATTGTCATCCCGACGTTTGACTGGAACCTTGACGAGAAACGCAATGTGTTTCTCGCTCCCGAGCCGCTGCCGCTGCTGTTCCAAAACCTGCCCGCCTCCGATGTCAACTTGATGATTGACAGCATAGACAGGACTGTTTCGCGTTTTATCAGCGATAACAGTTTCTACTTTGACCAGAAGTTCAAGCCGTCACGTTATTATTTCGACAGCCTTCAATTTTTAGTCAACGGGCTTTTCCCCAAGTGTGATAACGATTTCGTGAACCGCTACAGGGTCTACCAGCTTGCGTCGCTGAAGTACGATATGAAGTTTGAGGGGCGCAAAAAGCTGATTGAGAAGTATATCAAGAACCAGCCGATACTTTATTACGACGAGAATTATATGTCGCTGTTTGCTGCGCTTTATGCCAACAGCATCTCGAAAGGAACCAAGGATATTTCGGTTTACCAGTTGTCGCATTGGGTCTACAATCTTGATTTAGACACATATATAGATTCAATCGGAATGGATCCGCTTCTGAGGCACGAGCAGGTGCGCGAGTTGGCGGCGTTGCAGGCTTTGCAGGAGTCGTACTATAATTTCCGCTACTATGACGCCGAGATGGTTGTCAAGATGATTGAGAAGCTCGCCGAGCGGACTAAATTTGCTGAACACAAGACGATTGCACGAAATATTCTTGACGGCCTGTCAAGGCATAGCAGTGAAAATGCTCAGTCGGACTTCCTTTCGTTCACATTGCCGGATGTCGATAAGAAGCCTGTTTCGCTCAAGGACAGCAAGGGTAAATGGATTTATATTGCTTTTGTCCGCGTCAACGACCCTAATTCTATCTCTGAACTTGAGACGATGGCGCATTTTGAGGACAAGGTCCTCTCGGAGAACAATGATGTGGAGTTCGTTACAATAGCCTGCGACCGCGAGTTCCAGAAGATGTTCCATTTCCTGAAGAACACGAAGCACGGCAACCGCTTCAACTGGACCTGGCTGCATTTCGACGGCAACTATGACTTGCTGAGGCGTTTCCAGATTACTTCTTATCCGTGGTTTGTGCTGATTAATCCCGACGGCAAGCCGCAATATGACATTACCCCTGCGCCGAGCAGCGGCTTTTTGCTCAACGCTCCGTGGCAGAAAAAGATAGAGGAGAACCCTTCAAAGGGCTTGTTCCGTTGATTTTGAATCCGATAATGATATTAATGAATATATGATAGACAAAGATTTACAAATAGCAGTCTCTGAGGCTTTGAAGAGCCTTTACAATATTGAGGTGGCAGCAGAAAGTGTTGCGTTGCAGAAGACTAAGAAGGAATTTGTGGGCGACTACACGATTGTGGTCTTTCCTTTTGTCAAGCAGGCTCGCAAAAGTCCTGAGGCGGTGGCCAACGAATTGGGCGCCGCAGTCAAAGCTTCGATGCCGCAAGTGGCAGATTTCAATGTGATTAAAGGCTTCCTTAACTTCTTGATATGTGACGATTATTGGAAGTCGTTTACCGACAGTATTGCCAACGACAGCACCATTGGACTGAAGAAGGTCGATACCAATGCTGCGCCTGTGGTTATTGAATATTCGTCGCCTAACACCAACAAACCCTTGCATTTGGGACATATCCGCAACAACCTGCTTGGCTGGTCGGTGGCCCAGCTGCTTACTGCCAATGGCCGCAATGTGAAGAAGGTCAACCTTGTAAATGACAGGGGCATTCATATTTGCAAATCAATGCTTGCCTGGTTACGTTATGGTAACGGCGAGACACCGGAGTCGTCGGGAATGAAGGGCGATCATTTGGTTGGAAAATACTATGTTGAGTTCGACAAGCATTACAAGGAGGAGATTCGTGAACTGATTGATAAAGGAATGGAGGAGGAGCAGGCCAAGAAAGAGGCTCCGCTGATGGTCGAGGCCCAAAAGATGCTGAAACGCTGGGAGGAAGGCGACAAGGAGATCAGGGATCTGTGGGAGAAAATGAACGGCTGGGTCTATGCCGGCTTTGACGAGACGTACAAGAAGATGGGCGTTGGCTTTGACAAGATTTATTATGAGTCGAATACCTATCTGCTGGGCAAGGAGCTTGTGCAGAAAGGGCTTGATATGGGTGTCCTGTTCCGCAAGGAGGATGGCTCGGTGTGGTGCGACCTTACCGACGCCGGACTGGACCAAAAACTGTTGCTCCGCAAGGACGGCACGTCGGTCTATATGACGCAGGATTTGGGCACAGCCTTGCTGCGCCACAACGATTTCGGTGCCGACCAACTGATATATGTTGTCGGAAACGAGCAGGACTACCACTTCCAGGTTCTGAAGATTATCCTTGGCCGTCTCGGTTTTGATTGGGCCGACAAGGTTTATCACCTTTCATACGGTATGGTTGAATTGCCAAACGGCAAGATGAAATCGCGCGAGGGTACGGTTGTGGATGCCGACGACTTGATTGAAGAGATGGAGAAAACGGCGGAGGAAATGTGCCGCGAGAGGGGCAAAAATGACGAAATGACCGCAGAGGAGCAGAAAGAACTATATCATATCCTTGCCCTTGGCGCACTGAAATACTTTATTCTTAAGGTCGACCCCACCAAGACTATGCTCTTTAACCCGGCAGAAAGCATTGATTTCAATGGCAATACGGGCCCGTTTATCCAGTACACATACGCCAGAATACGATCTATTGTTCGTAAGGCCGTGGGAGAGAAGGGTCTTGATTTGACAGCAAAATGCGACAATGTCGCTATGAACGAGAAGGAGCGTGAGGTTATTAAGATGCTTCACGATATGCCGGCCGTAGTTGAACAGGCAGCAGCTTCGTACAGCCCTGCAATGATTGCCAACTTCACTTTTGACTTGGCCAAAGCTTTCAATAGTTTCTATCAGGATACGCCTATATTGCGTGAGACCGACAGCAACCGTATGTTATTTCTTGTGCAGCTGTGCGCGGCGGTTTCGAACAGCATTAAGAATATGATGTGGATTCTCGGTATAGAAGTCCCGGAAAGGATGTAATAATGATTTATACTGAAGACTTTACACTCTCCACACTTATTTGTGACGAAGACGACAGACTGACTCTGTGGGGCTTGGCTCGATTGTTTCAGGATGTAGCTGGCAACCATTCCGACAGCTTGGGCGTGGGATTTGAAGGACTTAAACCACAGAATAAGGCCTGGGTACTTACTCACGTGTATTACAGTGTTTTGCGCTTTCCGTCGGCAGGAGAGAGGCTGACCTTGAAAACTTGGCCCAAACCAGACAATGGCCTGATTGCTCCACGAGACTATCAACTAATTGATGCTGATGGTAATATTTGTGCCACAAGTGCCTCCAATTGGGTTATTCTTGATACTGTCAGCCGCAGGGTTTGTCGATTGCGAGATATCATCAAGGCTTTTGAAATGGAACAGTTTGATGCTACCAAATATTCAAGACTTGGAAAGATTGCAATGCCTGCAGACTTGATGCATCTGAAACATATTGATATTCCTTATTCTGCATTGGATCATACACGCCACGTAAACAATGCTGAATATATGAAATGGATCTGCGACGCAATTCCCGAAATCTGTAAACCGCGCAGCACCGGACGTCCTGAGATTCGTGAATTTGAAATCAATTACCTTAATGAAACCAAATATGGCGATCAGAATACCGAATTGTTCCACAAAAAAGTCGGAAACGATTTCTATTTCCAACTCACAAACAGCAAAGGTGTTTCTGTCAACGCCAAGGTCCTGTTAGGCCTGTAATAAGCCTGTAATTAGCCGTTATTTCCAGTTTAAAATCTTAAGTCGTAATTTAAGTAGAATTTCCATTATGTTAAGTAGGATATAAGATAACAAAAAGACAGGTGCCCCATCGAGGCACCTGTCTTTGTTTTGTATAAAAGCCTAATTAAAGGGCTGTTCCAGTAAACTATTAATTGGCACCGGCTTCGATTTGGTCGATGCGAGCTTTGATTGGCTTGGATTCATCATACATTTCAAGTGTGATGTAGCAAGTGTTCAGAGTGCGCAGACAGTTGTAAAGGTCTGCACGATGTTGTGCCTGGCCGTTGGCATCCAGAGCGTCTACGTATTTAATGGCATTCTTCAAATAATCGATTGCCTGGTTAAGGAAAGCGTTACGCTCTTCGGTAAGTTTCTTGCTGATAACCTCATCTTCCTCGCTGTAGCCAAGGTTGGATATTGCCTGATCTTTTTCGTAAGCACGTTTGAAAAGCATTGTGGCCATACCAGAGTTGGCTTCAAGCTGGTTGGGTTCTAAGGTTGAAGACTCCTTGAATTTTGCTTCAGCAGTTGCGAAGTCGCCGGTCTGCTCGTATATTCCTGCTACAGCGCAGAGCCATTTTGCGTAGCCAGGAGTGTTGCGAGTCTCATCCTCGGCTTTTTGGGCAAGTTCAACAGCTTTGCTTTTGTTGCCAGTCCATACATAGGCGTTGGCAAGGAGCAGGTTTGCTGAAGGATCCTCAGGCATTACCTTGGTGTAGCGCTCGGCGGTCTTGATGACGTTGGCGGTGTCTTTCTGTTCTTTGTAGATGCCGTACATAACGGTGTAGACGTGCTGCATTCTCGGTTTGAAATCGTCTTTTATTTTGTTTTTGCGAACCAGCGGACCATAGTATTTCTTGACGCCTTCGTTATCTTTAAGCATCTGGCAGCAGTAGCCGGAAATATAGATAGACTCGTTGGCCAGGTCGGGGTCGCCCGAGTTGTTAAGCACCTTTGCAGCCTTGTCGCTGTTGGTGAGTGCATCCTGGTAGTTGCCGGTGTTGAAAAGCTCAATACTTTTATTGTAGTAGCTTGATCCCACTTTGCTAAAGATATATTTAAGGTCATAGCCGTCAGTCTTGTCGAGTTCTTTGCAGCGCATAGCGGCGTTGTATGCCTTTTCACACCAATCGGGATCGAGGTCTTTGTATTTCTTGTATTTCGAGTTAGGATCAGTTGCTGCATCGCCAATCATACTGTAAATCAGACCTGCATAGTACCAAGTCTTGGCATCTTCTTTGGTGTCTTCGTGGGTACAAGCCTTGTCGATAGCGGCCTTAGCCTTGTTCAAGTAACCTCTTTTCAGGTCCGTCATAGCGCTCTGAACGTTGAGCGTCTGCGCGTTAACGGCAATGCCGAGAGTTAGAAGCGCTGTAAACAATGCGATTTTTTTCATTTCATTTAATGTTTTAAGTGTTATTTCTTAATTTTGTATTTTCTTGAATGTAATTATTATATCGTTTAAGAATTATTAAGTTTCACTGCTCTTCCGAGTTGTTTTCGGTCGGGGTCTCCCCTGCTTCTGTTTCCGGTGTCGGGGCTTCCCCTATCTCGTTTGCAATGGTCTCGCCTTCAGTTGGTTGCTCTTCGATGCTTGCCTCTTCGGGTTCCGAATCGACCTTGGTGATAGATGCAATCGTGTCTTTGCCCCTCAGGTTGATGAGCTTCACGCCTTGCGTGTTGCGGCCCAGCACTCGCAGGTCGGCAATGTGCATACGAATAGTGATGCCCGAGCGGTTGATAATCATCAGGTCGTTCTCGTCGGTGACATTGATAAGAGCGACAATGCCGCCGGTCTTGTCGGTAACCTTCATTGTCATAACGCCCTTGCCACCGCGGTGTGTTGGACGGTAGCCTTGGTTCTTCTCGGGTTCGTATTTGAGTTGCGACCTCTTGCCGTAGCCGTTTTCGCTGACCACGAGGATATCCTCGCTTTCGTCGTTGGTGCACAGCATACTGATTACGGCGTCGTTGTCATTGTCAAGCGTTATGCCCTTCACGCCCGAAGCGCAGCGGCCCATCTCGCGGAACTCGTTTTCAGAGCAGCGAACAACTTTGCCGTTCTTCGATGCAATAAGTAGTTCGCTTGTGCCGTCGGTAAGGCGTGCGGTGAGCAGTTCGTCGCCTTCGCGAATACCAACGGCGATGATGCCATTGGTGCGCGGGCGTGAATAAGCCTCAAGGCTGGTTTTCTTGATAATGCCGTTCTTGGTGCAGAGCACAATATAGTGGTTGTCCAGATACTCTTGCTCCTTGAGGTTCTGCACGTTGACGTAAGCCTTGACCTTGTCGTCGGGCTCAATGTTGATAAGATTGAGGATGGCGCGGCCCTTCGAGTCCTTGCCACCTTCCGGTATTTCGAATGCACGTTTCCAGTAGCAGCGACCCTTCTCGGTGAAGAACAGGATGTAGTTGTGGTTGGTAGCCATAAAGATATGCTCCACAAAATCCTCGTTGCGGACCGAACTGCCTTTCGAGCCGACACCTCCCCTGCTCTGAGTGCGATACTCGCTGAGGAGCGTGCGCTTGATGTAGCCAAGATGCGAGATGGTTATCACCACCTTGTCGTCGGCAATCATATCCTCGATGCTGAAGTTCGACGCTGCATATTCGATGCGGGTACGGCGGTCGTCGCCATATTTGTCGCGTATCTCAACCATCTCTCCCTTAATGACTTCCATCAATACCTTATGGTCGCCAAGAATCTCCTTGCAACGCTCTATGAAACGCATCTTCTCGTCGTATTCATCTTGCAGCTTCTGACGTTCCAGACCGGTAAGCTGGCGCAGACGCATCTCGACGATGGCTCGAGCCTGCAGGTCGGTGAAGCCGTAGTTGTCCATCAGCCCTTGGCGAGCCTCTTCGACCGTGGCCGAACGGCGGATAAGGGCGATAATGTCGTCCATAATATCTATGGCCTTGAGCAAGCCCTCCAGTATATGGGCGCGTTTCTCGGCCTCGGCCAGCTCGAAACGCGTGCGGCGGGTGACAACATCCTCGCGGTGCTCGACAAAGTTCTGAATCAAGTCTTTGAGATTGAGCAGCACGGGACGCCCCTTGACAAGAGCGATATTGTTGACGGGGAACGACGACTGCAGTTCCGACAGCTGGAACAGCTTGTTCAATATGATGTTGGGGACCACATCGTGGCGCAAGTAGTAGACCACACGGATGCCGTCCTTGTCCGACTCGTCACGTATGTCGGTGATACCGACAATCTTGCCGTCTTTCACAAGCTGGGCCTGCTTCTTGATCATAGCCGACTTGTTGACGTTGTAGGGCACATTGTGGGCAATAATCATATTGCGTCCCTTTGCGTCGGTCTCAATCGAGGTCTCTGCCCTGATGATGACTGAGCCGCGTCCGGTGGTAAAGGCCTCGCGCACACCGTCGTAGCCGTAGATGATGCCGCCACCCGGAAAGTCGGGAGCGGTGATGTACTGCATCAGGCCCTCGACCGTGATGTCGGGGTCGTCGATGTAAGCGATGCAGCCGTTAAGCACTTCGCGCAGATTGTGGGTGGGCATATTGGTTGCCATACCGACAGCGATGCCGTTCGAGCCGTTGACAAGCAGGTTGGGAATCTTGGATCTTCCGTGTAACGAACTAAAATGAGTGGTAATGAGTTTGGATGGAAACAACTGCAAACACATAGAAAGGAGGTTGGAAATGATCAGTGTTGGAGTCGATGTTTCAAAAGGAAAGAGCACAGTATGCTGCATGAGAGACTATGGCGAGATAATAGCAGGTCCAATGGACATATCTCATGTAGATACAGAGATGCGAGTATTTGCAAAAATGCTTGCCGGTTTTCGTGAAGAAGTACGGGTAGTTATGGAAGCAACAGGAATATATCATTTGCCTATCATGTCATATCTGCTTGAACGAGGCTTTTTTGTATCTGTGATAAATCCATATCAGATGAAGCAGTACAGGACAGAAGGACAGGGACTCAGGAAAGTAAAGACAGACAAGGCGGATTCAATGCTCATAGCCAAATATGGGATCGACCACTGGGCTTCATTGAAAAAGAAATCCGAAACGGATGACATTTACGAGGAACTGTCTGTCTTGAGCAGACAATACAGACATTATATGAGAGTCCATGTCGAATCACTTTTAGAACTGACACATATCCTTGATTACACGATGCCAGGATTGAAAGAACAATTTAACGGTTGGGATGCGAATACCGGGAAGGACAAGCTTGCAGATTTTGTAATGCAATACTGGCACTATGAAAACATCACAAAGAGATCAGAAAAGCAATTCGTTGAAAGCTATCTCAAATGGGCAAAAAGAAAAGGATACCAACAAAGCCAGGAAAAAGCATCAAAAATATATTCCATAGCAAAAGAAGGTATCCCTACATTGCCAGCAACTCAAACCACTAAGATGCTGGTTATTCAGGCGGTTGGTGTCCTGAACAGAGTTGATGAAACTCTGTATACGATATTATCACGAATGCAGGAAATAGCCAAGAGATGACGACCTTTCGGCAAGACAAGATAAATTGTATACGCAATTGATGAGCGTTGAGAAAGACATATCTGAAATAGATACCAAGATTCAAACGGTAAACATAACAAACGTCAGTATTGAAGAAGCGTACAAAAAGGTTTATCAAGATATTGTTGCATGGCCTTCTTGTTCAGACCAAAAGAAGAGAGATATTATAAGAAGATACATCGAGAAGATAGAAATTTTCCCTTATCCAGAAAACAATAAACGAATAGTTAAAAGCGTTCAATTCAAGTTTCCAATAGAGTTTTACGGCGAAAAAGGCGACTATATTTGCTGGGACAAAGAGAGTAACGTTGAAGCCGTAACCCTGCTATCACGAACGAAGTGAAGTGAGAGCAGCGGTACGTCTCATGCCAGAGAAGTACTTCAAAGTCAAGGTCAAATATAGTTATGACGCGGAAGACGATGATATTTTGTTGCTGCAAACCAAGCATAAGAGAAATTGGATGAATTACCGGTTGGTATATTGTTCTGTTAACACGAAAAGAGTATAATTATTATCATATATATCATATATGGAAATCTATTGTTGGAGGGGTCCAGAGATGCTACGTGTGGAAAAACTGAACAGGCAGGTATTCCTGGTATTCATGATGACAGCCATCATGATATTTGTTGCGTGTATTATCGGAAGTTCAGATGCATATGCGCTGTCAGGCGATGGTACGGAAGATGATCCGTACACGATATCTTCAGCAGATGACTGGGAGGAATTTGTCGGCGATATCAGAACAGGACAGTCGGAAGACAAGTATTACGAACTTGAGAATAATATAGAAATAGAGCTGCCCGCAGGAACGGAGAACAACCCGTTCAA
>CAJOMZ010000004.1:3607-32558 GCA_905236645.1 uncultured Bacteroidales bacterium | reverse complement strand
TGTGCATGGAATTTGATTACCTGGTGGTTTGGGTTGCCGTCCAGCTCTTCGCACGCCTTAATCGGCGGGCTGATTGGCGCGGCGTTGAACTGCACGGTGTATTCCCTGTGCTTGGGGTCGGGTTTGATGGTGCGTGTCACGGCCACTTCGAAGGGGTCGTCGATGACTATGCGTATGTGGTAGTCCTTCTGCTCCAGTCCCTTGAGGGTCACCATTCCCGACGAGCGTTCGTTCTGCAGCGCGCCGTTGAGGTAGACGTAGAATTTGGCGTCGGTGATCGAGGTGAAGGTCAGCGTCTCGTCCTGGGCGCTGACGGTGCCGAGGCTGAGTGCCAGCAGGATAATTGTCAGTAGGCGGTGCTTCATTTTTGGCGTTTTTTGCGTCATTAACGCACTTTGTGACATTTTATTGTTCATTGTAACAATAAAGATTGCCTTGCAGCGTTACTCGGGCAATGAAATCCTGTACTGGCTACATAAGAGGCCTCCTTTTCGCCCTCCTCGTGTCGCTGTCGGTGTCGCTTGCGGCGCAGACGGCGGCGACGTTGCGCGGCCGTGTCGTCACGGCCGAGGGCGGTGCGCTGCAGTATGCCACGGTTGCCGTGTTGAACCTCAACCCTGTGGCCGGTGCCGTGACGGACGGCGACGGCCGCTACACGCTGCAGCTGCCGGCAGGCGATTCGCTCCATATAAATGTCAGATACACAGGCTATGCCACCCTCGACACCGTTGTCTGGCTGAAGGCCGGGGGCAATGTGCTGAACTTCGTCCTGAAAAGTTCAGCTTTGCAGTTGGGGCCCGTCACGGTCACCGACGAGCGGGTGCGCTCTTCGGCGTTCACCTCCATACGTATGGAGCAGATAGAGAACAATGTGGGGCCGCAGGCCGGCGTCGAGTCGCTGCTGAAAACACTGCCCGACGTCAGTTCCAACAACGAACTGTCGTCGCAGTATTCGGTGCGTGGCGGCTCGTTCGACGAGAACCTCGTCTATATCAACCGTGTGGAGGTCTATCGGCCTATGCTGGTGCGCAACGGGCAGCAGGAGGGAACCTCGATCATCAACCCCGATCTGGTGGACAATATCCTGTTCTCGCCAGGCGGTTTCGATGCCACCTACGGCGACCGTATGGCGTCGGTGCTCGACATTCGCTACGGGCTCCCCTACGCGCAGCGCGACACTGCCGACAGCAGGCTTTTCAGCGAGACTTCGGGGTCGGCGTCGCTCTCGTTCCTCGGTGCGTCGCTGTCGCTCAGAGGCGTTGCCGGCGACCGCCTGTCGTACGCACTCGGATTGAGGCAGCACTCGAACCGGTACATTTTCAACTCGCTGGATACCAAGGGCAACTACACTACCTCCTATAGCGACCTGCAGGCGCTGCTCTCCTACAAGGCAAGCCCTTCGCTCGACCTTCAGTTTATGGCTGTCGCCTCGCGCAATATCTATGGCCTTGTGCCTGATTCGCAGACCACTACCTTTGGCGGATGGCAGGAGGTGATGCAGTTCCAGGTCTACTATGAGGGGCAGGAGCGCGACAGCTACCTTACCGGCCTTGCCGCGCTCACTGCCGACTGGCATCCCGGCGACGACTTCCGCCTGCGCTGGACCAACTCCTTCCAGTCGAACCAGGAGAACGAGAAGTACGACATCCTCAGCCAGTTTATGCTCTATGAGCTCAATGTGGGCAACCTCGACGAGAACGGCAACGCCGAGCGCTTCGACCGCGGCATTGGCTCGTTCCTTGAGCACGCACGCAACTATTTGACCACCAATATATACGCCTCGGAACTGCACGGCACACACTACGCGCGCCTCGGCAACTGGAACTGGGGCGTGAAGCTTCAGTATGAGCAGATTCGCGACCGTATGCGCGAGTGGAAGTGGGTCGACTCGGCAGGCTATGCCATTCCTGCCGTCATTCCGGTGCCGGGCGATTCGACGAACCAGCCGTATGCGCCTGTGCTTCAGCTCTTCTGTCGCGCCAACCATACGGTGTCGACGCTGCGTCTGTCGGCCTTTGCGCAGCGCAACGTGGACTTCTACACCAAGCGTGGCGATATGGTGTCGCTCGTTGCCGGACTCAGGATGCAGGGCTACGGCATCGATTTCACCGGCGACAACCCGACGGGCAATGCCTCGAACTATGAACACACCATCCTTTTCGACGATACGTCCGACTACAACCGAAACCTGATAGTGTCGCCCCGCATCAGCTTGAACTACAAGCCCAAGTGGGAGAACGACATCCTCTTCCGCCTGGCCGCCGGCGTCTACAGCCAGGCTCCGTTCTATCGCGAATACCGTTTTGACGACGGCACGCTCAACCACGCTATCCGTCCGCAGCACTCCTACCAGGCTATGGGTACCGTGGACTGGAACTTCAGCATCGGGCAACGGCCTTTCAAGCTGACTACCGACTTGTATTACAAGTATGTCACCAATCTGATTCCCTACCGTATAGACAACCTTCGCGTGCGCTACGATGCCAACGACGATGCCGTGGGCTATGCCGCCGGCCTGTCGTTGAGGCTCAGCGGCGAGATGGTCGAGGGGCTGGAGTCGTGGGCCTCGCTGTCGCTTATGCGCACGCAGCAGGACATTCTGGGCGACGACTATGGCTGGATAGCGCGCCCTACCGACCAGCGCATCAGCTTCAAGCTGTTCTTCCAAGACTATGTGCCTAACATACCGTTCTGGCGTATGTCGCTCAACTTCTTGGTGGGCAGTGGCTTGCCCTATACGTGGCCGAGGCAGAAAGACTTTTCGGTCGACCACTACTACCCGGCTTATTTCCGCGTGGACTGGGGCAACACTATCCAGCTGTCGCGTTTTGAGCGCATCAGGAACAGCCGCTTGATGCGCTATCTCGACGATATACTTGTCTCGTTCGAGGTCTTCAACCTGTTCGACTACAAGAATGTGGTGTCCTACATCTGGATATCCGACTATTCAAACACGCCCTATCACGTGCCCAACTACTTGACGGCCCGGCAGTTCAACCTTAAACTGACGGTCACGTTTTAATCTTTCTTCAAACTTAAAGCATTATGATCTCATATACGAATCCTGTCAAAGGCGCGCTCAGTCCTGCCGACATAGACCGCACGCCGCTCGCCCCACGGCACTATGCGCTGCGCAACAGCAAGGTGGTGCATTGTTTTGCCGACAGCCATATTGAACTGATGAAGTTGGATTTCGTTTTCAAGGCCGGCACCGCCCTGCAGACAAAGAAGATGCAGGCTTTGGCGGCAATCAACCTGATGGCCAACGGCACGCGGCGGCACAGCTCGAGCGAGATTGCCGAATTCCTCGATTTCAGAGGCATCATTTTTGAGAAGTCCAACGACGAGGTGTCGTCGACGCTGACGTTCTATTGTTTGCCGCGCTATTTGGACGAGCTGCTGCCGCTGGTGAGGGAGATGATTGAGGAGGCTGAATATCCGCAGGAGGAGTTCGACATCTTTATTGCCAAGCGCAAACAGAAGCTGATGAGCAATCTGCAACGCACGTCGTATGTGGCCCGCAACAGGTTTATGGAGTGTCTGTACGGCGCGGAGCACCCTGTGGGGCGCTATGCTGTGCCAGCCGATTTGGATTTGCTTACTGTGCAGGATGTCAGAGAGTTCTATCGACTTTATCTTGACTTCACGCATTTGGAGATTGTCGTTGGCGGCGCTATAACGGAGGCGGGGCTGGCTGTTTTCGACAAGGTGTTTGGCGATTGCAGGTGCACTGGTTGCGAGGATGTTGTGCTTCCCGAGCCCGGCAATGCCGTTGCTGGCTTGCAGAAGGTGAGGGTGCAGGATGCGGTGCAGACGACGCTCAGGGTGGGGCGCAGGCTGCCATTCAAGTGGAACGATGTTGATTATTCGCGTTTTATGGTTGTCTCTACGCTCCTTGGCGGCTACTTCGGTTCGCGCCTGATGTCGAATATCCGCGAGGACAAGGGTTATACCTACGGGGTCCACGCTATGACGCAGGTGCGTAGCGGAAGCATTGATTTCTTTGTTGTTACCGATGTGGCTGCTGACAAGGCCGAGCCTGCCTTGAAGGAGATAATGTTCGAGATGGAGAGGCTTTGCCGCGAGCCTGTGGGCAAGGAGGAGCTTGAGCTGGTGAGGAATTGTATGTTGGGCGACTTTATGCGCAGCGTGGACGGCGTGTTCGAGCGCAGCGAGCGCTTCTGCCAGATGACGAACAGCGGCGTAACGGAGCAATTCACTGACAATTATATGTCGGTCTTGGAGGTTGGCGCTACCACTGCCGATGACATAATGTCGATGGCTCAACGCATTTTGCGCCAAGAGGATATGACGGTAGTGATGGCTGGCGACTGCTAAATCTCGTTGCAGAGGCGACGGTAGTCCTCGGGTATTCCTATGTCGATGAAGTAGGCCGACGAGACGTAAGCGAAGAACGGTTCTGTGTCGTATTTCTTTTGGAGTATGTCTTTCTCGAACGAGAAGGGTGTGCCTAACGGGTACTCTTCCAACAGGCTGCGGTTCAGCATATAGATACCTCCGTTGATGGTGCCCGGTCCGCCAGAGGACGTTTTTTCAGTGAAACGGGCTATGCGGTCGCTGCAGTCGGTGCACACCGAGCCATAGCGGGCTGTGTCGGGCACCTGCCGCAGTACAACAGCCAGTCGCGTGGGACGCGAGTGGTAGAAATGGGCAAGGTCGTCGTGGTTTATCTTGAAGAGCGTATCGCCGTTAAGGACAGTGATGTCGTCTTCTACGCATTGTGTTAGTGCGTTGCGCATTCCGCCACCGGTGCCGAGCGGCTCGCTCTCCACGGCGTAGGAGAGGGGCACCCCTTTGTGGCGGGTGCCGAAATGGGCTTCGATCTTATCGTGCATATATCCCGTAGAGAGCACTATATGGTCGAAGTGGCTGGCAACAAGGTGGTCGAGCAGCAGCTCAAGGAACGGGCGTCCGTTTATTGGAGCCATAGGTTTGGGAACGTCGCTGACGACGCTGCGCAGCCTTGTGCCGAAGCCTCCGGCAAGGATGATGGCTTCCATTATTTCGGGAATATTGCCGATTCGACGAGCTCACAGATGATGTGGCCTATCATTATGTGGCTCTCCTGAATGCGCGGTGTGTCGGTCGAGGGCACGTTGAGCAGCAGGTCGGAAGCGTTTTTCATCTTGCCGCCGGTCGCTCCGGTCATCGAGATAATGCTGATACCAAGCTCTCTGCACGCGTCGTATGCGTAGAGAATGTTCTTGGAGTTGCCCGAAGTGCTGATGCCGACAAGGACATCGCCTTTGTGACCGGTGCCGCGTATAAGGCGGGCGAAGATGTGCTCATAGCCGTAGTCGTTGCCCACGGCGGTAAGGTAGGAGCTGTTGCAGTGCAGTGCCTCGGCGTTGAGGGGCGGACGGTCGTAGTAGAAGCGTCCGCTCAGCTCGGCAGCCAGATGCTGGGCATCGGCGGCGCTGCCACCGTTGCCGCAGAAGTGTATCTTGCCGCCGCCCCTGAGCGAGGCTGTTATCATATCGGCCGCTTTCTCGATGCGTGCAAGGAAGTCGCCGTTGGTAAGGATGTCCTGTTTCGCAGCGATACTCTGTTCGATGGATTCTGATATTCGTCGGTTCATATTCGTCATTTTTCCAAATTAACGTGAACAGGCTTTATTTATTGTGTCAAATAGCCTGCAAACGATAAAAAGCTTTTTTCCAACGTTGTTTCAGGTGACAATTCGAAAACCAGTACTGCTTATTAAGAATTCTTGTCGATGGAAAAATTCTGTGAAGATAAATTTGCCCCTATCGTAATACAGCACTGCTGTAAATCAAGATAGTTGTAAACTTGGCAACCCTTATTTCAACTCGATATTCGCAAATGTGTCCGACCAAAGTGACAAGTCGTCCTCGTCGGTGATGTCGGGGAGCAGATAGTCTTCGGGGGATATTTGGTCTTCAACATCTGGATTTAACGGAATTGAGTGCAGCAAAATCTCATCCGTTGCGCTTAGGCGTTTACGGATTTTTTTGAAGAATGCCACTTCGTTGTATTCGACAGCCTTGTCAACCTCAATGGTTTGGATAGCTATATTCGTAAGTTCGCATTCTTCGGCTTCTGTCAGGTTAGCCCCTTTTACCTCGTCGAGGTATTTTTTCAAGAACACATTGCCCTCTTTTTGTAAAAGGGATACGTAATCCGATAGAATATGGTGCAAATCCATTCCTTTGAAATGAGGCAGGGTTTTGATCTTTTCCATTTCCTTAGGAGCAATCTCACCATCGCAGGCCATACAGCAAAAGGCTGTCTTAAGGTATAATTCTGTTCTGTCCATAATATGTAGGTTTTATTTGAATCCGATACGTTTTTTCTCAGGCTCGTTTTGTTTTATTGACGACGGATGCGTGTTGATGCTTTCTACCAGAATTGACATTGTTATCTTCTCATTGCGGCTCAACGCAAGTCTGGCAGCCTCGTCCACAAGATAGCGAATATCAGAAGAGACATATCCGTCAGTCAACTTCGCCAGTTGCCCATAGTCAATACCGAAGTCGGTATAGCGGCCTTTCAGGTACATTTCAAACATCTCTTTGCGGGCCTCCTCGTCGGGCGGACCGACATAGATGCTTTTCTCCAGACGGCCAGTACGCATCATAGCCTCGTCTATCTCATCAGGTAGATTGGTAGCTCCAATGACGAAGATACCCCGTTCACCCGTACGATCCATCTGCGCCAGCATCTCGTTCACGGCGCTCTTGCTCATCTCGTGGGCATCGCCTGTACGCTTGGGAAGCAGCTCGTTTATTTCGTCGATGAATATTATTGTCGGTGCATTTTCTTCCGCTTCCTTGAACATTGCGGCGATGTTCTCCTGCGTTGCATTGACATAACGGCTCTTCAGGTCGGACGGAGTACGCATAATGAAGTTGAAACCCACCTCCTCGGCCAGTTTCTTGGCGAAGAATGTCTTGCCGCACCCCGGAGGACCGTAGAGCAGCAGTCCATTGGGCAGCGGTATGCCGTAACGTTTATATTTCTCTGGTTCGCGCAAAAGGTCAATCACGTCGCGTTGCAACTGTGCTTTCAACTCTCTCATCCCGGCTACATCGGCCAGACCGTTGCCCGACCTGGCTGGTTTGTCTTTCTTCCCTTGATCTTTCTTTTGGACATTCGACGTATTGATGGAGACCTTCACCTCACCACGCAGTGCCTTTTTCATCTCGTCAGCCGACTGGAAACGTTCATTCGGGTCAATTGCGAGTGCTTTTGCGATGGTCTCCACCATAGCATCAGGTGCTGCAATATTGCTAAGCGTCATCACCTTCAAGGGTTTCTCGCGTTCTTTTTGCAGATGCTCTTCAAAATCATCGCCATTCTTTACTTGCCACGGCAGCTGACCATACAACAAACGATATGTCATAACTCCCACCGAGAACAGGTCACTCTGCGGCGAATAGAGGCCGTTCATTGTCTCTGGAGCCAGATAATAGGGCGACAACCCTTTCTTGTCAAAGGCACGCCGACCGTTGCTTTGTCGCCGTGCGTGGCCGAAGTCTATTATCACTGCTCTGCCGGTGGTTGCGTCGAGCATAACGTTCTGCGATGTCAGTTCGTTGTGGACAATCGGGTCTGGCTGCGAGTGCAAATATTGCAAACCGTCAAGCACGTTGCACACCCATTCGCGCACCTCGTAAGGGTTGCTACCTTCGCGACTGACTTTTTGCTCTAAGGTCTCTCCGCTGATGAAATCGCTCACCAGCCAGGCCATTTGTCTGCCACCAAGTGTTATTTCATTCTGTTCCACAAGGTGCATCACGTTCGGATGCTCCAATCCCTTCATAATGTCCAGCTCAATGACATTGTCATCTGCATCAAACTGCTTGCTGCTCAGTTTTGCAAGGTCTATCAGCTTCAGGAAATAGTTCTTGTCCGAAGCATCCTTTACACGGTACGTCTCGGCATAGTCACCCTGTTTGATGGTGAAGGCAACGGTATAGTTGCCAATCTTTTGTTGTTTTTTTAAACTAAACATTTTTTTCTCGTGTTTCAAATAATTTATGTATTTTTGCAAAATCAAAAATGAATAAATTATGCCAGAAATAAGCAGATTTTACGGGATACTGATTTATATGTATGCCGATGACCATAACCCTCCTCATTTTCACGTGATTTACGAGGGAGAGGAAGCTATGATAGACATTCAAGATGGCCATATCACAGGCTCTTTGCCTCGACGTGCTCTCCGACTTGTGTACGAGTGGCTTGACATTCATAAGGATGAACTTCTTGAGAACTGGAACCAACTTAAAAACAATGGTGCAATAAAGAAAATAGAACCCCTTAGATAATCGAATATGGACAACGTGTTTTTTTTGAAAGTTTCTGCTGCCGAATATGTTCGAGACTACATCTTGAAACTTACGTTCAACGATGGAGCCGTCAAATTGGTTGACTTTACCCCATTGATGCAGAAGGGAATCTGTCGCAAGCTTCAAGATATGGACTATTTCCGCAACTACACACTCGACCCATACACCGTTGATTGGAACAACGAGATAGGCTTTGCGCCAGAATCGCTCTACGAGAGAGGTGTGAGTGTATAAAATTGAAGAACAATACATTTTTGGATATTGTCAATAATAGCTTCTCGTAGTGGAAATATAGAACGACGAACTGAAGTGTCTGCCGTCAAGGTACTCCGTTCCGGCAAAAGGTATCACACCGTGGCCGACACTTGCCGCTACACGATAATTGCCATTCCCAATATGCATACTTTTTGTTCCATACGGCGGTATAACCATTCGCTTGCTGTCCGGACCGCTGTAGCTGACAGTCATTTCGTACTGGGTTCGGTTTTCAATTTCTATTACGGAATATGATGCGCCGGTGCTATACCCCCTGTCCATTTGGGGCAAAATACCGTGTTTACCTGAAAAAACAGACGACACCTCAATGTCAATCAACTTCCTTTCGGCTTGTCGGGTATGAGCACCCTTGGGGAATAATTCAAGATACTTCTGAAAGGCCATTGATGTACCACGTGAGGATGCTGTTTGCCAGGCTTTCGACTCTGTTGACCATGCTGTCTGTTCTTCCAGTTCTTTTATCCTCTCATATGCATCACGGGAATCTACAGCAGGAACCTCATTCAGATAAGCCTTCCATCCAGCTACAGTATTCTGTTTCTCTGCTCTTTGGTATGCCTCATCAACGAGTTTGCGCCTACGTTCATACGAATCACGTGTGAATTCTTGTGGAACAGTGTACGAATATACCTTCCACGAGGCAATAGTATTTTCCGACTCGGCTTGTTGATACAACGAGTCAGCCATATGTTCTACTACTCCCTTTAAACGTTCTGCAATTCTCTTGTCCATATGGCTGGTAGGGATCTCCTTAATACTCCGTTTGCTGTAATGAGCCACTATGGAATCCCGCGCATCGTCTGCCAAGACGGAATTGGGATGTTTCTGCACAAAAGAATTGTAAGCCTCAATTGTATTAGTTGTTTTTGACTTTTCGAAGTCCTGCTCAGAAGTGTCACAGGAAACAAGACATAGCACTAAAAATAAGGCAAAAAGACTCCGATATTTTTTTTCTGTTACCATGTCCATATTGAAGTGTTTGTATTGTTACTTTTCTGTTGGTCTTCCCGCTCTCCCCATACATTGGTTCCGCTTGTTGTAGTACCTGTCGTATTGCCATACGCATCTTTATGGGTGGTTTCTTGCTGTCCCCATACGTTGGTGCTGGTCGTAGACGTTCCCGTAGTATTCCCATACCTGTCCTTGTGGTTTGTCTCCTGCTGCCCCCATACGTTGGTGCTGGTCGTGGAAGTACCCGTTGTATTCCCATATCGGTCTTTGTGGGTTGTTTCCTGCTGACCCCAAATGTTGGTGCTGGTCGTGGAAGTACCCGTTGTATTCCCATATCTGTCCTTATGGGTTGTCTCCTGCTGGCCCCAAACGTTGGTACTGGTTGTAGAAGTACCCGTAGTATTCCCATAGCGGTCCTTGTGGGTAGTCTCCTGCTGGCCCCAGACGTTAATACGTGTCGTAGAGGTACCTACATTATAACTTTGTGCCATCATTGATGATGCAGCAAGAATTGATGCTGCAAAAAGGATTACTTTTTTCATAATGTCATTATCTTTTAGATTAATACTATTCCTAATGCAATTGGTATCAAGAGAAGCAGCAACACACCCATACACCCACTTTTCTTCTGCGGAGTTGCAGACTTACTGGATTGCTGTTTTAATGAGCTGAAGTCAAATTTAGTGATCGGGGTGGCTTTGAGTTCTCCTGTGTAATAACGACGGATGGTGTGTTTGAACTCTTCCCAGTCTTTTACGCGAGGGGCTTTTGCATAATAACTATCCGCACCGAATATGGCAGCGTACTGCTTTGCCTCATCGTCAATATTGGGGTCAGGTTGAGGCTCGTACCATACAGCGAATCCTGTCTTTACATCGACATACATCAGTCCCAGTGGCACACGAAATGAATATCCACAATGGGGGCAAGGCACAATATTGGTATCATCTTTAAGCCGTGAGGTGAAGTTGGCTGCTGTGCATCCATCGCCCCATAGAGTTCGGAACACCTTTGCCTGATACTGCTGTCTGCAGTTGGGACACTGGATTTGTAAATCTAATATTTTACTCATATTCTTTTAATTTTGATGTCGTGTTATTGAGTGTAACAATTGTTTGGAATAAGAACCATCCTGCAACCAACGCATCAATCACGACCCACGCCATCTTGCTGTGCAGGTAGATGGGAATAATGGGATTGAACAGTATCGCCACAAGGCCGTTGATGATGTGGCGATAGGTGATACTCTTGTTCTTGGGGTAGAACAAGAGTATCACCGCCACAATACAAACCACAATCCGAAGGAATGTGTAGTAGCCTATCGGCAAGCGGAAGCAACCGACGATCAGAAGAATGGCTGCAATGAGGGGAAGATATCTTATTGTACTATTCTTCATAATCATCAAATTACAGGCAGGTCTGTTATCGGACCGCTATCTTTGGGAAGGAGTTCCATTAGTTGAATGACAACTTGTCTTACTTCATTTACATCGGCATTCTGGTTCATCAGTTGTTGTGCCTTGTTAATAAGTTGTCGGGCCAGCATTTTGTCACGCCACGGCAACCGCCCAAAGTTGGAATCATATTGTGCCACATACGCAGCAAGTATCCCAGGCATTGCTGCCTCAACCCAGAGGGTGCGACAATCGCGTTTTACTTCACGCGCCATCTTCACATCGTGCGAACGTATTGCTTGGTCAACCAAGTGGTGCATCTCGTGAACTTGCTCATCAAAGCGATTTCCAAAATCATTGTTGGCCTTTTCGAGATCGTCAAACTGCTTCCGTAGTTCGTCTTCAACCAAATTCCATTCGTGATTTTTCTCCACCATTTCCAACTCACGGAATGCCTCTCGCAAGTCATTTAACAGACTTTGCATTTCCTCTTTTCTCTGCTGCTCATTGTCTTTACGTTTTTCCAAATCAGAGATAATCTGTTTGGCTTTGCTAAGTTCCACGTCACTTACACTATTAATTTTGGAAAGTCTACGTAATTGTGCCTTGGCTTCCATAAACCGATGCTCCCACTCTTCGTAAGGCATTTCCGCCACCTGCCCTATCTCTACTTTCCTCTGTATTGTATCGCCAGACGAAATAAAATCAACATCCATTGTATATTCTTCTGACTTATCGGCCATAAGCGTAATATCAATCTCGCTACCCGCAGGAACAACACCTGACAAGTCGTCACCAGTTATCACAACGTCAAACACGTGGTTGTTGTTTATTGCACTCATACCTTGTGTTCCATATTTTCCAATATACACAGGAATAACAAGTTTATCTAAGGCGTTGCCTGGATGCATTGTGTTGGGTACTTTTAGTCTTTCACACCTACCTTCTGCCGGTAAAGGACGGTTAACTTCCATACCATCAAGTGGCTGGAATACTTTTCGCTCTAAAGAGTTATCCCAAACCTCTATACCAACATTGTATGGAAGGGTTGCAGTAGGATTCCCAATAGGAACAATACTAAATTCATTAGGTACACACGGGATGTGATTGCCAGTTTTATCGATCACTTCAATTGAAAACGTGTTGGTTTTGCCAGATAAAAGATTACATTCGATAGCATCACCCATCTCTGTTAGAGGAACTTTGCCACTCACACTCACCAAATCCTTTCTTCTGATAAATTGGACAAATAGTTCTTGGGGAATCTCACCAATGCACTCTTTTTTTAACAATTTTACAATAACATACTCTACCTCATTAATACTTGTTGAATCATACTGCAAGTCTAAAGCGACTCGCATTGTTACATCACTATCTTGACACCCGAATTCTCCAGTATCAATCTCAACATCAATAGTTGAAGCATACAAAGCAGCCCCCTTTGCTACAGCTGTCATTGGGTCAATACTGATATCTATCTTCGGGGTAATCTGTTCCTTTAGCATCCGTTGCAAAATAGGAGACTTTGTTGGTCCGCCAACAAGAATAAGCGAATCCAAGTCTGAACCCTTTAGGTTGTACCTTTTGAGTAGTTCTTTTGTAAGGTCTATCGCTTTTTGGAATAATGGGGCAAGGGCAGTCTCCAACATTTGCTGCGTTACAGTCATTTCAAGATTAATCTCTTTCCCATCTTCATCTGTTCCATAATATCCAGCTTGTTCTTCTGTATACACTTCATAAGTGTCCCGCGTCGACATTGTGTTTTTCACTTCTTCGGCCTTTTTCTTCAATTTAGCGCGTACTGCCGGTGTTACATTTTCGATGTTATACTCCTTGCGTAATTGAGGAAGAAATATTTCGTCAACAATTGCATTGTCAAGGTTCTTTCCTCCAAGCACATTGTTACCTTCTGTACCGACAACATTCATTTGCCCTTGCTCTACATTCATCAAAGCCGCATCAAATGTTCCACCACCAAAGTCAAACACCAGCCAATATCCATTCTTTTCATCTGTTTTGAGCCCGTATGCCATTGATGCAGCGATAGGTTCTTGAAGCAAGGCGCATTGTTTAATGCCAGCCATTTCTGCCGCACGGCGTGTTGCTTCTTTCTGGTTGGGTTCAAACATAGCAGGTACTGTGATTACTGCTGCTGTTACGGGTTCATCTTGCACAAATCCCCGCAATTCCTTCAACACTTCAGACGACAACTCTTCTGAGTCGTATTCTTTGCCTGCAAATGGTCCTCTTTCAAGTTTTGGGATATATTTGCGTGGGCTTCCCATTGTTCTTTTGAACTCAATAAACACATTGTCCGGGTCGTTTGCCAACGCACTATAGGCGTTGTCACCAACCACAATTCTTCTGGAAGTAAACCGGACACACGAAGGGAGTATATACTTGTCACCTACAAGGTTTCCCTTTACAACTACATCGCCTTTCTCCATTCTGCAAATAGCAGAATTGGTAGTTCCAAGGTCGATGCCGTATTTCATCTTGGTTTTCATATTTTAATAAGTATTAATTTTGTTTTGACTAACAATAATGTCTGCATATTGAATTGGTGAACCGTGATAATTGATTTGCGGCTTATTTACGGTTGTAATAATACTCTCTCCTTCAGGCAACTCGGCATTGGGTTGAAATATAACTCCTTTTAGAACCATTTTGTCATTGTACTTTTCTCCCAGCATTCGCACAACCTCATAACCATTTTTCTCAAGATTTTCACGCATCTTGTTAATTGCCCTAACAATCTGTGGCAGACCACGAGTCCTACTATCCATAACATATATGTTGTTCTCGATTCTTGCAATAGCATCTGCAATGGGTATAACAAGGCTGTGGTCTGGCTCATTGGTGGTTGATGTACTCAACCCTTCGGAAATCTTTTGCAGTTCCTCAATCTCCTTGTCCATCTTCTCCACCATTTGGCGGTTGAGGTCGTCGGCACGGGCGCGGAGCAGCTCTATGTCGTCGCCTTTCTTGGAAATCAGTTTGCGGAGGATGAAGTATGCCGCAATTAACAGCAGGCATAATAACGCTGCAACGACAATGCCCCACACAACAGACCTGTGCTGCTTGGCTCCGGTTGCCAGCACAGCCGTTTCTGTCGATTCCATACGCATCCCATAGTGTTCATCTATGGAGTCCATCTGCTCGTGCAGACCGCCGACCTGTTGTTCCAGTGTCTCAGCAAGGAGATTGACTTTTTGGCTACTGCTCTCCAGTTGCACTGCAAGTTCCTGGTTTCTTTGCTCCAACTTAGTGAGTTGTTCCTGGAGAACGATGTTTTTCTGTTCAAGAGCGTTTATTCGAATGCTGTCTGTAGTTTGAGCATTTGTTGAGCATTGCCCAATACATAGCACAAATGTTATTAACATTGTCTTTTTCATTGATTAGCCATTATAATTATGAAAATAATAAATCCAATAATTCCCCATACAATACAGCCCCAGTTGGTGTCGCTATTGCTGCTACTGCCTGACGTTGACGAAGAACCGATATATGGAGATACGTGGTTGACTGGTGGTATCTGAGTTGTTGCTTTGGCAAACTGGTCATACATACTCTTTAATGTATTCCTGTTGGGTAGATATCTCTCATTACGAAATGAACTCTCCATATCAAAAGTGTCCATAATCTTAGTACAATCCCAAGCTGCATCTACTGTTTTTTCAATTATCATCAGACGTATTAACTTTTGTGAAAACGACTCCAAATCGTCGTAAGTACTTCTCATCGCAGGACTGGATGTTGAAAAGTTGTGTTGAGGTTCCTTTTGAACATTGTTCACCTCTTCAATTAGATTATGCAATGCATTAGCGACGACCTGAGTGGACAACTTTAGATAGAAGCTATTTGTGCTTCCCAGTTTTGTCTTTATTGTTAGCAAATAAGGTCTTGTATTATTTAGCAATGACAAAGAATGTTCTATTTTATCTGGCAAGTCAACAAACTTTGCCAATGCATTCATTATAGCATTGACTTCTTTTTCCACCTCTGCCGGTGGCAGGTTTTCTTTCTTCTTTCGCAGAATATCAACATTGTGTTGGATATGGTCGCGAGCCATCTTGCCCACGGCAATCTTGAGGGCGTACTCGCCAAGCTTCAATGCATTCTCAATGACTTCCCTGTTCTCGCCGTCGATATTGTTGAAGTAGTTGATGGAACACTGCAATATCTGGTTGGCCAGTTTGTCAACTAATCGGCTGTATCGCGGGTTGTCGTTGCCCACCAGTTTTTGTAGCTGAGCCATCACTTTCTGCGTATTCTTGGCCAACTTCTTGCCGGCATTCAGTTGTGCCGTTGGATTACTCGCATCCACTGCTTTGCAGGCAGCAATCTCCTTTTCAATAGTCGCTATGGGGCCTTCAACGGCAAGGCTGTGCAACTCGTCAAGCATCTGCTGCGACACGTCAGCGGCACTCAATCGAGAATACAATTCGGCGGCATCCAGCTCCTTTGTCAACGCCTCAAGGAATCTGTGGCGAAGTGAGGTAGCATCTTCCTTATACGTTTGACCAGCCACAGAGGTGACAAATTCGTCACAGTGTTTATCAATGACAAAGGCAATCGCACTCAGTGCCTCAGCTGTTTCTCCGTTTTGCAGAAAGATAGTGGAGAGACTAAGCCGGGCTTCCCATTCCTGACATCGGCTAAACTTCTCTATGGCGCTGTCCGTCATTCCCTGCAGCAGATGCTCGTATGCCAGGTTGCCAAGCGGCGAGGACGGCTTGGCAAACCAGAACAAAGCGTGCAGCACCTTGTCCTGCGGCTGGTTGATATCGCGCTCGGCGGTGGCCACCGTCTCTGTTGTGCGGACAACTGGCGGAAGGAAGCCATTCAGGTCAAGAGGGAATGCAACCTCATTGCCGATATCCAGCAATCTCATTTTCCCCTTGTTGGCGGCAAGGTCCTTGGCGCTGGCATTCACAGGGATGCCAAGCATTCGGAAAGGGTTTTGTTCTATCAGTTTCATCGGACGGTGTCAGATGCTTTATTGTTTCTGCCCGATACCCGAAAGGCCGTATATATATAAATGAAAGAAGCGCGGGTATCAAACTCATCGTTTATCCCGCTATCGAGGCTCTAGCACGCCCACCTATAGGATAAACAATGCCGAGCCCACGCTGTGACAATATACAAGAACATATATATCACACCAATAGGCGCTGGTCATTGTTCTCTGCGATAGGTGTTGAATTTGCTAGATTCGATAGCCGCAGACGAACGCTGTTTCAGCGTCTTTCTTACTATGTCTATCATCCAACGCAAATCGATAATCGACTGGTATGGAGTGATTTCCCACCCCACTGCCCGTCAAACGGCTCGGCTGGATGACGCTGCAAATATACGCATTTTTTTTCGACACCAATGTCTTCTTGGAATAATATTCTTTAAATATAATGAAAAGCAGTGAGATATGATGACGGTTGATGATTCGTATTAGGGCTTTTTTGTAGAATCGAATCATTCAAGTGCTGAAATTTATGGGGGTAGGGAAGTCGAGGGGATTACGGATGGATAATCCTGATAATAAAGTGCGTCGGATTGTCAAATCCGACGCGACGTTTTTTGTTATTAATAAACGCAGGTTGGATATAAATAGTATGCAATTATTATACCTATTTAGAGAGTGTCATTTAATACTGAACTCTATTGGCAGGTTGAATTCGAATCGTACGGGTTTGCCGTTATTCTTGGCGGGGTTCCATTTGGGCATCATCTTGACCACGCGAGCGGCCTCTTTGCCACATCCAAATCCGATGTCGCGACGGATTATTACACTGCCTATCGAACCGTCTTTCTCGATTATAAAGCTTACTATCTCCAGGCAGCGCACCTCGGCCTCGCATTTGGGACAGGTGCCGCGGCAGTCGCCAGTATGTTTGCATTCCTCCTGGTGCAGCTCAATGCCGTTCTCGTCGGCAATGTGGCGCCGCACGGCCTTGAGTTCATTGCATATCCTTTCCCCTCTTTTCATACAGTATATGGTCAATATGGATTGAAATCTATTCTTTCATAGTCCAGGTCTTCAGGCCTTCGGTGGTGAACTCGTAGCGGCGCACGGCGCCGCCGAACCGGGCAAGGGCGTCGGCCACTGCGTGACGCGCCAGCCCGGGGCAGTAGAAGAACATAAAGCCGCCGCCGCCGGCACCGCTGATTTTGCCGCCGGTGGCACCGGCCTGGCGCGCAGCGTCGTAGATGGCGTCGATGTGGGGATTGCTGACGCTCTTGGCCATCTGCTTCTTGTGCTTCCAGCCAAAGTCGAGAATCTCGCCGATGCGGTCTATCTCGCCTTTCAGCAACACCTCCTTCATCTGCACAGCCTGCTCCTTCAGCTTGTGCATCGACTCGATGCTGTTGCTGTTTTGGGCCTTGACGTTCTGCTGCTGCTCCTTGATGATGTCGGCGCTGACGTGGCTGGTGTCGGTATAGTAGAGCAGCAGGTTGTGGCACAGCTCGTCCTGGTAGCGGGGCCGGACGCGCAAGGGGTTGACAATGACGTTGTCGCCGACGAATTCCATAAAATTGAATCCTCCGAAGGTGGCTGCATACTGGTCCTGCTTGCCGCCGGCCAAACCCAGGTCGATGCGCTCAATCTCGTAGGCCAACCGTGCTATGTCGTATTCGCCCAATGGCAGCTTTAGCCATTCGACGTATGCTCCCAATATGCTGACAACCAACGTGGACGAAGTACCCATACCACTACCAGCCGGCACGTCGACAAACGAGGCGATGCGCATCGACAGGGGGCGGTGGGTGAACTGGCGCACAATGCGGTTGTAGACTCCCTTATGGAGGATGAAGTAGCCGTCGGTGTCCACTTCCATTGCGTTGGTGTAGGTCTCTTCAAGGTGCTTGTCGGGGGCAAGGAACACCACCTTGCCGTCGTCGGTGGGCTCGATGGTGGTGTAGGCGAACATATCGACGGTGGCGTTGAGGATGGCTCCGCCGTAGATGTCAGAGTATGGTGAAACGTCGGTGCCGCCGCCGGCCAAACCGAGACGTAAAGGGGCTTTGCTTCTGATTATCATTTGAGGGGTAATTTGTTGATTTGTTGATTTGTTGATTTGTTGATTGCTGACGCGTCAGCCCGTTCTCCGTTCTCACATCTCCGTTCTCACATCGTTTTCGTTTCCGATGGCTTCCACCATCTTTTCCCAGCTGTATTTTTTCTTTTCTTCGCCGACGGCGGCGGTGAAGGCGGCTTCGCTCTTCTCGTCGTAGTAGCGCGCAACGGCGTCGGCAATCTGCTGGGCGTCAGGCTCCACGACATAGCCGATCTTGCCGTCGGGGACAATCTCGGCCAGGCCGCCCACGTTGGTCACCAGCATCGGCTTCTCGAAGTGGAACGCTATCTGCGTCACGCCGCTCTGGGTGGCGCTCTTGTAGGGCTGTGCCACGAGGTCGCAGGCACAGAAGTAGCGGTTCACCTCGCTGTCGGGAATGAAGTCGGTGCACAGCACCACGCTCTCGCCAATGCCCAGGCGTTCAATCTGTTCCATATAGGGCTTCGGGTCGCCATAAAACTCGCCGGCCACTATCAGCCTGATGCCGAGCTCCTTGATGCGTCGGTCGGCCATCGCGTCGAGCAGCAGGTCCAGACCTTTGTAGCTGCGTATGAAGCCGAAAAACAGTATATATCGCCCGTCGGGGTCGAGGTTGAGCAGCCTGCGAGCCTCTGTCTTGGGCAGTGTCTCGCCATAGTGGTCGTAGAGAGGGTGGGGGCAGAAGCGGCGCGGCTTCTTGGTGTCGAACAGGTTAAGGTCTTCCAACACAGAGCGTGACATAGCCACAAACGAATCTGTCGAACTGACAAAGTAGCGCGAAAAGAGGCGGTCGCCCGGGCGATGCTCGTGGGGAATGATGTTGTCCAGAATCGACACTATGCGGGTATGCCTGTTGCGGCGCACACGGCGTTCGATGGTGCCCAAGCAGGGCGCCATAAACGGCAGCCAATACTTGGTAATCAGTAAGTCTGGCCGTTTGCGGGCTATCTCGCGGCCCACGCGCAGCCAGTTCAGCGGATTGATCGAATTGACCTTCCTGACGATTGTCAGCCCCTTCGGGGCCGGCTCGTCGCTGTACTGCGTCTTGCCGGGGAAGAGGAACGACGGATACTGCAGCTTGAAGGTGTATATCTCAACCTCGTCGCCGCGTTGCCGATACTCATACGCCAACCGCTCGTTGAATGCAGCCAACCCGCCCCTGTAGGGCCACGCAGAACCTAATATTATGATTTTCATTACTTAATGCTGAATTCCTTGTGTTCTTATAAATTGCAAATATACATAAAAAAATTGGTTCGGGATAATAAAACGCTTTTTTTTCTGTTAATTGGACATCTTTTGCAAGTATGAAAACCGTATCTGCACCATACCAACACCGTCCGTTGTACAATATATGTACAATACTTGTACAATATTTGTACAATTGGTAAACGTACAAATATTGTACAAGTATTGTACATATATTGTACAACGGACGGTGTTGGTCCCTTGCGGGTATTGGGATGGTAGGGCAAATTGTATTGTAAATCAATAGTATAACTTAAATCAACTATATCGATATGAAAAGGAGTTTTTTGATTGTAGTGCTGGCTGTGCTGACGGCAATGCCTTGCGGATGCACGGCCCAGACTGAGAAAGACGGTGAAAACCAGGCTGTAACCCGTGTCCAGCAGCAGCCTCTACCGTCGCTGTTGACGCAGACCGACTTTACCGAGGTGGCGGCGCGCACCATCGATGCCGTTGTGCATATCAAGACCGAAATGACCAAGTTGACGCCTCTCTACCAGTCGTTTTTCGGGATGATTATAGACCGAGGCGTGAAGCGTCAGACCTATAACGCTTACGGCTCGGGCGTCATCATATCGACCGACGGTTACATCGTTACCAACAACCACGTGGTGCAGGACGCTGAGCGCCTGACGGTTACGCTCAACAACAAGAAGGAGCTGCCGGCGCGTATCGTTGGCATCGACCCCGCAACCGACCTGGCGGTTATCAAGATCGATGCCGACAATCTGGACTACATCCCCTTCGGCAACAGCGATTCGGCGCGCATCGGCGAGCCGGTGCTGGCCATCGGCAACCCGTTCAACCTTACGTCCACTGTCACGGCCGGCATCATCTCGGCTAAGGCACGCTATATGAACATTATAAACAATCCCGGAGTGGAGAGCACCATCGAGTCGTTCATCCAGACCGACGCCGCCGTCAACAGCGGCAACTCGGGCGGCGCGCTGGTCAACGGTAGGGCCGAGCTGATTGGCATCAATACCGCTATTGCCAGCGGAAACGGCTATTACACAGGCTATTCCTTTGCCATTCCGTCCAATATTGCACGCAAGGTGACGGGCGACCTGCGCCGCTACGGGGTTGTGCAGCGCGGCTACTTGGGCGTCAACGTGGTTGAGGTGACAAACGAGATTGCCACGCACCTCAAGCTCGACGAGCCCAAGGGCATCTACATCGCCCGCGTCATCCCCAAGTGCGCCGCCGAGAAAGCGGGCCTTCGCGAAGGCGACGTGCTGACGAAGGTCAACAATATGGATGTCAACTCCTATGCCTCTATGATGGAGGAGGTGGCGCTCTTCAATCCGGGCGATGCCGTCGAGGTGACGTTCCTGCGCGACGGCAAGCAGCATACCGCTACGCTCACGCTGCTCAACTCGAAAGGTAACACTCAGATAATCCGCCAATAAGAGGTTTTGACGCTCGACGCTAAATACAGGGAGATGACCGAGACGCCGGTGCCGCGATTGGTGCTGCGAATGGCGGTGCCGTCGATGGTGAGTATGGTCGTGACGGCATTGTACAATGTCGTCGACGCGGCCTTTGTGGGGCACCTGTCGACCGAGGCGACGGCCGGTATCGGCATTTCGTTTGCCTTTATGACTTTCATCCAGGCCATCGGGTTTTTCTTCGGCCACGGCTCGGGCAACTACATCTCGCGTGCGCTTGGTGCACGGCAAATCGACGATGCCGAGACGATGGCGGCAGTGGGCTTCTTTACTCCGCTGATACTGGGGCTGGCGGTCACGGTCGTCGGGCTTTTGTTCCTGCCTCAGCTGGCTGTGCTGCTTGGCGCTACGCCCGACGTGGTGCCGTATGCGTGCAGCTATTTGCGCTACATATTGATTGCCACTCCGTTTATGATGTCGTCGCTGGTGCTCAACAACCAGCTTCGACTGCAGGGCAATGCGCGGTTCGGTATGATTGGCATCGTGAGCGGTTCGCTGCTTAACATCGCCCTCGACCCGCTGTTTATCTTTGTGCTCGACCTTGGCGTTGCGGGCGCGTCCATCGCAACGGCTGTAAGCCAGACGTTTGCGTGGGGGCTGCTGCTGTGGGGCACCACGCGCGACGAGGCGGTCCATATTCGTTTTGCCAAATTCAGGCCCTCCTTCGGCTGCTACAGGGAGATTGTGGCCGGAGGACTGCCGTCGCTTTGCCGCCAGGCATTCAACTGCCTGTCGGTGATTATGCTCAATTTCGCTGCCTCCAAGTATGCGCCTGCTGGCCAGGCAGCGTCGTCGATTGCGGCCTTTGCGGTCGTGTCGCGCACCACGATGTTCGCCTTCTCGCTGATACTGGGCTTCACACAGGGCTTTCAGCCAGTCTGCGGCTTCAACTACGGCGCGCACAAATACGACCGTGTGCGATATTCCTACCTCTTCGCCTTCTCGGTGTCGGCGGCTATGTTGACGCTGCTTTCGGCCTTGGGCTATATCTTTGCGCCTCAGATTGTTGCCGTGTTCCGTGACGAGGACCCCGCTTTGCTTGAAATAGGCACTGCCGCCCTGCGCTGGCAATGTGTCGTCTTCCCGCTTTGCACGCTCAGCACGTCGACCAATATGCTGTTCCAGAACATCCGTATGACGTTCCCGGCCACGCTTTTAGCCATCGGGCGCCAAGGCTTGTTCTTTGTCCCGGCCATCCTCATCCTGCCGCGCATATTTGGACTGCAGGGCGTTGAAATGACGCAGGCCGTGGCCGATGTGTGCACCTTCTTCCTTTCACTGCCTTTCGCGGTGTGGATCAACCGCAAGCTGAAGAGCGAGAGCTGATTACGGTATAATAACAAGGCCGCCCCGCAGGGGCGGCCTTGTTTATGTCGTCAGCATCTTTCTTATTCGGCTATCTGCATCTCTTGCAGGAACTTGACGCTGGCGTGGATGTGCTTGTACATCACCTCGTCGATGTCGACAAAGTTGACGGCCTTGCGGAAGCCGGCAAACATCTCTTCGATGAACGGGCTGCTCTTCAGACCTTCCTGATGGCGGAACTCCAGCGCCTGCGCTGCGTTGAACAGCTCGATGGCAAGCACGCGCTCGGTGTTCTCGCACACGCGGTAGCACTTGGTGGCAGCGTTGCCGCCCATACTCACCAGGTCCTCCTGGTTCTGGCTGCTGGGGATGCTGTCCACGCTGCAAGGCGTGCAGAGCTGCTTCGACTGGCTTACGATGGCGGCAGCGGTGTACTGCGGAATCATAAAGCCGCTGTTCAGGCCCGGCTTGGCAACGAGGAAGCTCGGCAGACCGCGTTTGGCATCGATAAGCTGGTAGGTGCGGCGTTCGCTGATGGCGCCAAGCTCGGCAACGGCAATGGCCAGGAAATCAAGCACCATAGCCAATGGCTCGCCGTGGAAGTGGCCTCCGCTTATCACCATATCCTCGTCGGGCAGCACGATGGGGTTGTCGGTCGTGGAGTTGATCTCGGTCTCCACCACGCTGGCAACGTAGCGGATCGTGTCCTTTGCCGCTCCGTGCACCTGCGGGGCGCAACGGAAGCTGTAGGGGTCCTGCACGTGCTCTTTGTGTCTCTTGATCAGTTCACTGCCCTCGGTATACTTGCGTACGGCGGCGGCTGTCTCCAGCTGGCCTTTGTGCGGGCGCACAAGGTGCAGGCTTTCATAGAACGGTTCTATACGGCCATCGAAAGCGTCAAGGCTCAGACTCAGTATCATATCGGCCTGACGGCTCAGACGCTGCGCCTTCAGCAGGCTCCAGACAGCGTAGCTGCTCATAAACTGAGTGCCGTTGAGAAGGGCCAGACCCTCCTTGCTCTGCAGTTCAATCGGTTGCCAGCCTTTGGCGGCGTATACCTCGGTTGCCTCGCAACGGCGGCCTTTCCAGTAGACCTCACCCATTCCAAGCACCGATGGCAGCATCAGGTTGGCGAGCGGGCACAGGTCGCCGCTGGCGCCAAGGCTGCCCTGCTGGTATACAACAGGCAGTATGTCATCGTTGAAGCAGTCGACAAGACGCTGCACGGTCTGAAGCTGGGCGCCGCTGTAACCGAAGCAGAAGTTCTGCACCTTCAGCAGAAGCATCAGCTTCACAACTTCTTGCGGCACCTCGTCGCCTACGCCGCAGGCGTGGCTCATCACCAGATTGCGTTGCAGCTGGCTGAGCTGCTCCTTGCTGATGCTGATGTTGCAAAGGCTGCCGAAGCCGGTCGTTACGCCGTAGATGGGTTCCTTCTGGGTTTCCATCTTGCGGTTCAAGTAGTTGCGGCATTTCTCTATCCTGTCCTTGGCCTCGTCGCTCAGGGCAAGGGTCATATTCTTGTCAATGATTTCGCCGACCATTGCAATGGTCAGAGGCTGTTCGGGGGTGATATAATGAGTCATCATCAGTGTATTTCAGTTGTTGTTTATCAGTTCTTTCAAATTTCACACATATCGGCGATGGAGTCGTCGACCAGTATGCGTCCGCAGTGCTCGCAGACAATGACTTTCTTGTGCATCTTGATTTCGGTCTGACGCTGGGGCGGTATCTTGCTGAAGCATCCGCCACAGGCGTCGCGGTCGATCGTTACAACGGCCAGACCGTTGCGTGCGGCGTTGCGGATGCGCTTGTAGGCGGTCAGGTAGCGCGGCTCTATAAAGTGCTCCTGCTCCTCCGACTTGGCGCGCAGGCGCTCCTCGTCCTTCTCTGTCTCCTTGATGATGTCGCCCAGTTCGTTCTTCTTCATTTCCAGGTCTTTGCGGCGGTTTTCAAGCAACAACTCTGCTGCGGCGATGTGCTGCTGCAGTTCCTTGATGTGTGCGGCGTCCTCTTTCATACGGCGCTCGCAGAGCTGAATCTGCAGGCCGGTGTATTCGATCTCCTTGTTGATGGCCTCGAACTCACGGTTGTTGCGCACGTTGTCCTGCTGCTTCTGGTATTTCTTGGTCATCTCGTTGTGCTCGGCAATCTCGCTCTTCTCGGCGGCTATCTTCTGGTTGGTGGCCTCAATCTCGCTGTTAAAGTTCTGGATACGAGTCTCCAAACCGGCAATTTCATCTTCCAGGTCCTCTATAGCCTGGGGCAGCTCTCCGCGGATAATCTTAATCTTGTCTATCTCAGAATCAACCCTTTGCAGTGTATACAGAGCCACAAGGCGCTTTTCTACAGCCACATCGACATCGAGAGGGCGTACGGTTTGCTGTACCTCTTCCTCTACTGTTTCTTTTTTCGTTGTCACTTTTTTTGCCATTTTATATTGATTTTTTAGTTTTTCTCTTCAAAGTCCGGTCCACTTTTCAGCAAATTGCACGGCTTTTTCCCGCCGTTTTCTGCTGTTATTACTCTGTATTTGAATTATATATAATATATATAACCTCTGTCGTGTTCCGAAATTCGGCAGGCAAAGTTACTAAATTTTTCTGAAATTACACTACAAATTAATTCTTTTGCAAATCTTTCGCTTTCGTAATGGCCGATGTCCACCAGAACGATGTCGCCGCCAGCGGCCTGGAAGTCGTGGTATTTCAAGTCGCCCGTCAGATACACGTCGGCTCCGCAGCCCTTGGCGTCGCCCGTCAGGAAACTGCCCGAGCCGCCGCACACGGCCACGCGCTTCACCTTGTTCAGGCACAGCTCCGAGCAGCGCAGGACTTTAAGCCCGGTCACTTGCTTCACCATCTCCAAAAAGTCGTACATCGGCATCTCCTCGCCAAGCTCGCCGACCATTCCGGCTCCGACGCTCATCAGCTTGTTGGCCAGCGGAATACAGTCGTAGGCCGGCTCCTCGTAGGGGTGCGCCTTGAGCAGACGGGCTATCAGCCGCCCTTCGATGCGGCTTTCGTAAACCACCTCGATGCGTGTCTCGCCCTCGCGGTGCAGCTCGCCGATGCTGCCGCAATAGGGGTTGCATCCCTCGCCGGCGCGGAACGTGCCGGTGCCGACGCTGTTGTAACTGCAACAGTCATAGGCTCCTATGCTTCCTGCGCCGGCGGCGAACAGCGCCTCGCGCACCGCATCGGCCTTGTCGTGGGGGACGTAGGTCACCAGTTTGCGCAGCGCGCCGCTTGCAGGCTTCAGCACCTTGCAGTGCTCCAGCCCGAGCTGGCGGCACAAAACGCCGTTCACGCCCCAGTCCAGATTGTCGAGGTTGGTATGCGCGGCGTAGGCACCTATGCCGTTCTCAATCAGACGTGTAACGAGCCGGCCCGCCTCGTCGCCGGTGGTGATGCGCTTCATACCTCCGAAAATCAGCGGGTGGTGGCTCACAATCAGATTGGCGCCGGTCTCAACGGCTTCGTCCACAACGCTTTCGGTCACATCGAGCGCCACCAGTACGCCTGTCACCTCACGCTCCAGGTCGCCGACCAGGAATCCGGCGTTGTCATACGACTCCTGATAAACGGGTAAGAACTTGCTGTTCAGATACTCAACTACTTCTCTTGTCTTCATAAGGATGGTTTTTGTCGCGCCCCGGGTTATGTCCCGACGCAAACGCAATAACTCCATTTGCGGTTTTTTATTGTACAGACCGCGGACGAAAACCGTTAATAATCCGTTTTTTGCTGCCACCAACGTTGTCCAGTCGTTGTCCAGTTGTTGTCCAGTTGTTGTCCAGTCAATGACTGGACAACAACTGGACAACAACTGGACAACGACTGGACAACGAACGGACTTGGCCGGGTGTTTTTGCGGCCCGGGAGCGGGCTTTTTCTGTCGCGGGTGCGAAAGCGTCGCCGCTCGTTTATAATTCAGATTTTTTCCAATTGCAAAACTTATTTTTGCAAAGTAATACTTTTTTACTATTTTTGCATTTTTGAAACAAGTAGGCATTATATGAAAAAGTGGTTGAAAATCACGCTGATAATTGTGGCGAGCATCTTGTTGCTGCTCGTTATTGCACTTTCTGTGGCCCCGCACATAGCCAGGGGCTACGTCAATCGTCACGGCAAGGAGCTCATAGGACGCGAAATAAGGGTCGAGAAGCTGCGGCTCAATGCGTTGAGCGGCCGCTTGCGCATATATGACCTGACAGTCTTTGAGGATGACGACACCACGGCATTCTTCTCGTTCGACACGCTCGACGTGTCGGTCAAGCTGCGCAAACTGCTTGCAAACGAGCTTTATGTGCGTCATATCACGCTGGCCGAGCCGCGCATCAGGGTGATTCAGAACGGCGACCGCTTCAACTTCAGTTCCATCATCGACCACTTTGCGTCGGACGACGACGAGGCGGACGACGACACGACGTCGGCCAACTGGCGCTTCGGCTTCTACAAGATACGCCTGTCGGAGGGCGAAATCTACTATGCCGACCCGAAGCTGGGAGGTAAATGGGACCTTAAGAATTTGAATATCAAAGTGCCCGGAGTTTACTTCGATGGCTCGGAGAATACCGACGCGGGCCTGGCGCTGAATTTTGCCGACGGCGGCACGTTGCGCACCGAGGCCTCGCTCAATATGGACAACAACGACTTTGCGGTGGATTTGGAGCTTGAGCGGTTTGCCGTCTCCAACGCCCGCGCTTACCTGGCCGACATAATGAACGTGGGCAGGATGGACGGCCTGTTGGTCGCTGATATTCAGGTGAAAGGCAACCTTAACGATGTTCTGGGGATGAACATTGGCGGCAAGGTCGACTTGAATGGCATTGACATCCGCGACACGAAGAAGGAGCAGGTGCTGGCGTGCAGCAAACTGTCGGTCGACGTGAACCGTATCAACCTGAAAGAGAATCTGTATGATGTCAAGGCGGTGACGGTCGACGGCCTGGTGTCGCACTTTGACGTATACAAGGACGGCAGCAACTTCTCGCGGCTTTTCGCCGTCGGCTCTACCGACGGGCAACTGGCTGAGGTCCAGCCCAATGCCGAGCCTGTAGCCGCCGAAACGCCCGCCGCACAGCCGTCGCCGGCCAAGCCGTTCGACCTGCGTGTGGGCAAGTTCGCGTTGCGCGACGCCGAGTTCACCTTCAACGACTATTCGCTGCCCGACGGCTTCACGTTCCCCGTCAAGAAGCTGAATGTCAGTGCCGAGAACATCTCTTCGCTGGGCGACAGCAAGGCCCGTGTGTCGGCCCGTCTGCCGCACGGCGGTATGGCCTTCGTGAAGTGGCACGGCACCATCGACGAGTGGAAGCGCAGCCAGAACCTTGTGCTTAACATCAAGAACCTGCAGCTCAAAGACTTGTCGCCCTACTCGGTGGCTTATCTCGGCCATCCGCTGACCGACGGCACCTTCTCGTTCACCAGCGAGAACATCATCATAAACAGTCAGTTGGAAGGCCGCAACAACATCGACTTGTTCAACCCCGAGGTGGGCGACAGGCGCAAGGATGTGGAGCCTCAGGTCAAGATACCGCTCAAGGCGGCGCTCTATGTGCTTAAGGACAAGGACGATAGGGTGCAGTTCGACGTTCCCGTGGCTGGCAATATCGACTCGCCTGAGTTCTCGTATATGAAGATAGTGTGGAAGACGCTGGGCAACCTGCTGGTCAAGGTGGCCACGTCGCCCTTCCGCGCTGTCTCAAAGGCACTTGGCGTGAGCGGCAACCTCGAGTATATTGCCTTCGACCCGCTGCAGGCGCAGTTCAATTCGGAACAGTTCAATACGCTTAACAAGATGGTAGAGGTGATGCAGTACGACACGTCGATTGTCGTCACGTTCGCCCCGCAGATCAACATTCAGGAGGCAGCCAAGCGGCAGAGCCTCTATCTGCTTAAGGAAGAGTACTATATCTCGCA
This sequence comes from uncultured Bacteroidales bacterium, assembly GCA_905236645.1. Classification (GTDB taxonomy): domain Bacteria; phylum Bacteroidota; class Bacteroidia; order Bacteroidales; family P3; genus Colimorpha. Next base: position 4,624 of record CAJOMZ010000004.1, on the reverse strand, counting down.
GCATCCCGACAAGGCCAACTCGTCGGTCTTGCCGCAGGCGATACTGTATGGCGAGGTGAACGCCATCACGGTCAAGGACACCGGCTTTGTGTCGTTCCTGCACCGCAAAGGGCTGACGTCCAAGCGGCCTACCGACAAGGAGGTGCAGCGGCTGGCGGAGCGGCTCTATCCGCTCGACGCCGCAACGGAAAGCCTGGCCATTGTAGGCGGCTATCGCGACGAGTTCCTGAAGCGCCATTTCGCCGGCCAGGGCATTTCGGAGGACCGCATCAGCATCGATACGCCCGACAACAATGCTATGCAGTCGGGCTATGTGGTCAATTCGTCGCTGATGGGCGACGCCGGCCTCGACGAGGAGATGGAGTAGGAGTGAGGATAATTTGTTAATTAAGAAGATTAAACGAGAAAAATGGGAGTAGGAAAATGGATACTTACCGGCTTGGGCTGGTCGATGATGGGCCCCATTGGTGGCATTATCGGATACCTTGTAGGCAAGAAGCTCGAGAACCGTAAAACTGAGGGTTATATAGGCGGCGGCGACCGCGCTGGCACAAGCGACGGCGGAAACCGGCACAGATACTACAACTCAGGCTCGCAGGACGACCTGTCGGCGTCGTTGCTGGTGCTTATAGCGGCAGTGATGAACGCCGACAACGAGGTGAAAAAGAGCGAGCTGTCGCTGGTCAAGCGGTTCCTGGTGAGCAACTATGGCGAGGAGAAGGCCAAGGAACTGCTGCTCAAACTGCGCGATATGCAGCAGCAGGATTTCCCGATTGGCGACATCTGCCGCCAAATCAAGCAGAACACCGACTACACGACGCGCTACCATATGCTCGACTTCCTGTTCAGCATAGGCGACGCCGACGGCGAGATAACCTTCCCGGAACAAACAGTGCTTCGCTCGATTGGCAACGGTCTGGGCATCAATTCCCGCGACTATCTGTCGATTATGGCCCGCCACGTCGTCAGCGGCTTTGCGGGTTACGGCAGCGGTCGCGGCAGCGGAGGCTACCAGTC
>CAJOMZ010000004.1:0-3590 GCA_905236645.1 uncultured Bacteroidales bacterium | reverse complement strand
AGCGGAGGCTACCAGTCGGGCTCGTCGTCCTATTCGTCGTCGACGAGGAAAGACCCCTACAAGGTGCTTGGCCTTGACAGCAGCGCCACCGATGACGAGATAAAGAAGGCCTACCGCCGGCTGGCGATGAAGTATCACCCCGACAAGGTCGAAGGGATGGGCGACGAGGTGAGGAAGAACGCCGAGGCCCAGTTCCGCGAAATCAACGAGGCCTACGAGCAGATCAAGACCCTGAGGGGGATGAAGTAAAAGCGGAAAGCGGACGGCCGCATCAGCACAGCTCTCGCTCCCCGCTTTTCGCTTTCCATTATTCACTTATTTTGTCCGATAGCCTGCGGAAATGTGCTTTTTTCGACATTTCCACTGGTTGTCGCCGGTTTTTTGATGCGATAGTGTGTGGCTAAGTATATTTTCTTTTTGTGTGTTTGAAAAAATATTTTGCTGGTTTGAATATTATGTGTAATTTTGCAGTCGCAAACCGCAAGGAAGGTTTGTCGTAAGAAAGCGCATTTTCGCCTTATTCCGATCGTGTAAATCTCGACAATTTACGCATTATCTGCAAAGTTAGGAATAAAGGTGTTCCGAGATGCTCCGTTGGATTGTATTGTGTTCCAATATACATCCGTTGTGGAGCAGTTCAGTAAACTTTATATTCACTTTGCAGGGAAGTCGAGACCCTTACACGAGAAGATAGAGACATAATGGATGGCTCCACTTTCTTCGTTGTGTATTATTTTCCACCGAGCCGTGGAAAAACAGTCAAAACGTTGCGCCCGACACGGAATTAGGGATATCAAAGATGAAGAAAGTCGCTTTTGTTTTTATTATGCTTTCATTTATTTCGTACGGAAGGAGTCAGACGCTTGAGTTGGCGAGCAATGATATGAGCGCTGAAAATTCTGCTTTCTTGGTTGACTCGCAAAATGAGGCTGATGTACTGAATGATTCTGTTTTTATGCAAGATATTGCCAATGCTCTTCTCGAAGGCTCGATTAATAATGACATTTTGACAAAGGACCCCAATAAGATCGCGGCAGGTGTTCTAAATATATTATTAGGTGATATTGGTGTTGGACATTTTTATACCGGCCAAATCGCAAGAGGGGTTTTGGATATATTGTTCTGTTGGACAGGTGTTCCAGCCCTAATTGGTTTGATAGAGGGAGTTATATGGTTGTGTGAGGATGATGACGCCTGGGCTGAACGGGTGGCAAAATGGAATAATTAGTTGCATATTGTGACGTTGCGTCCGCAACTGGAATACTGAAAACTCGGCGGAGCTTTTGCTCCGCCGATTCCTTTTACCAAAGATTCTTTACTTATTTGTAACGTTATATCTTACTGATTCACTGGTCGGCCATTTTCGGCGCGGACGGTGACGGTCTTGCTGGTTGTCCAGTCTTGCATCATCTTGCGGAAGGCTTTGTATTGCTTGGGCATTACAATGCCGTAGGGTACGTCGATGTTGAGCTCGCGGACTACATCGATTGCTCCGTTGCCTGAAGGCTTGATGCTAATCTTGATGCTGCCGAGGCCGCTGACTGTGCGGCTTATGTTGACGGGCTTGCCCACCATAGTGCCGGCATTCTGTATGGTGTAGTGGTATTTCTCGTTGCAGTTGCGCACTTGCAGGGGTGCCTTGCGGTTGCTGGTCAGGCGTGCCGGGTCAATGTTTATGCTGCCGCGCTCGGTGGGCAGAGTCATACGGCTGTAGCCGCCGCCTAAGTTCTCGCCCTGCCAGGGTATGATCTGCTCAATCTCGATGGTGCGCTGCTCATCGACGGCGGCTCCGTCAAGGCGTGCAGGGCGCTTGTCGTGAGTCGAAAGGGTGTAGCTTAAATCCATCCCGTTCTCTTTGACATTGAATGAGATAAGCCCGTTATTCTCCTTGTCTTCGGCAAAGAATCCTGCCTGACGCAGTAAAGCGACCGTGAGCCACTCTTTGTCGCGAGGCGTACCGCAGTTGGAGAGGAAAGTCGTCTTGGCTGGCGCCACTTCGTAGTTGACGAGAAAGAGGGGAAAATCGGTGGTGTGGACGTTGTCGGCCACATAGTCGCGTATGTTGGTTGCATAGGTGACGGGGTCTTTTTCGTAGAGTTCGCCCAGTAAATAGTCAGCTTCCGGAAGGTTCTCCCAAGCCATCGCAATTATCGTGTAGGGGTCTTGACCATAGATAAACTGGACGTAAGGGTATATGGCGCGATCATCTGGCTGGTAGCCCTCAATGCTCTTCTGTGGCAGGTTCTTGGCCACGAGGTGGATATAGTGCTCGTCATTGATGCGTTTGACCTTTTTGTCGATAGAATAAGCGCTGAAAAGGGAGCCTGCGGGGGCGTCGACGATGACTTCATACTCCTTGACGGGGCAGTCTTCGGCAAAGAGGATTGTCTCGTCCAGCAGGTCGCCGCGGTGGTGTATGGTGTAGTCGAGCACAATGATGCAGTCGTATTCCAGGGCGGTATGCACCACCACGCGCTCGCGGATGCCGTTGTAGCGGCCGCAGTCCTGGCACTGGCTCGGCAGCTGGTCGATGAAGGCGTTAGGCGGTGTCTGCACGCGGCTACCGTCCTTGCGGATGGTGTAGCTCTCGTTTATCCTCAGCTCATCGATGGCGGGATTATAGAGGATGAAGGTCTCGCCCTTGTCGGCGTAGGCGGTGATGGCGCGGTTGCGCAGCAGCTTGATCTCCTTGCGGAAGCTGATGTCCATCGTTCCGTCGCCGTTTACCTTGTAGGTGCGGCGAATGAGGTTGTACTCAGCGTCCTGGGCGTGGGAAGCGGAGAACGTAAAGCTGAAAGCGTAAAGCAGCGCGGTGGCGGTCAATATTTTGAAGATTTTCATCATTATTCTATTCAGTAAACGATTAAACAAAAATTACTTGTGTAGCACCACCGGTGTGGCTGCCACAACTTTCTGGTTGCGCACGGCTTGGCGGAAGGCAGGCCAGTCGGCGGCATCGTACACGCGCTTGTTGAACATAGCGCTCTCGCCGAATGTCAGCGTCTTGCCGTCCAGCTTGAAGCCGCATCCGTAGTTGGCCGCCGGCGAGACGACACCGTCTATGTGGGCGTTGTATTCCATAGTCTTATACTCGCCTGGCAGGGTAATGCTCTCGCTTATCTCCACCAGCCGCGAGCAGCGGTCGCTGAAGGGCTGTGTGCGCTCGGTGGCTGTGGTGTCGAAATTGAGGTGCCCCATAGCGCGGCTGTAGAGGTTGCGTGCGGTCAACGGAATGAAAACCAGGTTGTCGCCGTCTACTATGGCGTAGTCGGGGATGCTGTACTTATAGGTTATGCTGACGGGATGCTCCAGATAGGTGTCCTCGTCGGTATAGGTCACTTTCTTGATGACGGCGTTTGGGGCAATGCGCAGCAGCTCCATCTCCAGGTTGCGCTGCCATTCGCTCTGGCGGGCCTTGAAAACACCGCGCACGGCGGCGTCGCTCTGCCCTTCGGCGGTGACGGTGAAGGTGCCCACAAGGGTACCGTTTTTCTTAATCTTCGAAGTGCCGGTGATGCGCAAATAGTGGCGTTCGGCCGGCGAGACGGGAGTCTCCATCAGGTCGGCGCCGTCGGGCAGGCCCATCAGGT
>CAJOMZ010000003.1 GCA_905236645.1 uncultured Bacteroidales bacterium | reverse complement strand
CCGGTGGCGCCGGTGGCGTTCTACGAGCCTCGCTTGATTGACGACACGACGATAAGCGTTGATTTTGAGAAGAATCCGCTGCGCCGTGTGGCCGGACAGGACGATGGGGTGTATCTTGTGGCCTACTGTCCCGAGCTGGGCGAGTTCGACTTCTCGGCGCCTGCCTGCCGACGCCATAACAGTGTGACATTCAATATGAACCCTTACTGGGCCGGACGCGAGGTGCACCTGTGGGGGTTCGTGCGCGACAACGCGGGGCGCGCCTCGATGAGCCAGTATATAGGATGCGGAATACTGGACGTGGAATTGCAGCAGGCCGATCCGCAAGACGGCGAGGAGGGTGGCGACCCCTCCCCTTCTGCGAGCGACACTCCTGAATATCAGACATCTACAGCAGGCAATAGCATAAAAGAGCCTTCTGAGGCACAGCCCCGGGGCAATGGTCCGAAGGCACCGATGTGACAGTAAGGGCGGGCGCTTCCGATTGACGTTGGAGGCTCGGAACGGGCTGCGGACGGCAACCTGTGGGTTTGTTTTATTTGTAGCGTTTCAGGATTTCCTCGACGGCTTTGCAGGCGGTGTCGTGTGGCTCGTAGTAGCCTACTGCACTGCAACCGAGGATAGGGATTCCTTCGATGCTGTAGTCCTCTAATTCTATTGTTTTTGAGATTTGTTCAACGGCTTTGGCTACCAACGTGCCGTGCGGCTTCGAGGCGGTGAGGGTGTTGTCGGGATGCGAGGCAAGGCGCGCGAGTATCCGCTCGACGAGGGCGGGGAACCGCTGCGGGTTTTGGTGGAAAGCAAAGCGCAGCAGGCTCTCGTGCGGGGCAATGCCTTGCGCCGTGAGGCTGTCGCACATCTGGTTGGCGCGGCGGTCGAAGGCCGGATGCTGCCATATATCCGAGACATTGACAATCTGATATTCCGGATACACCCCTTGGCTATACTGCCTCCTGTATTTTCGGTTGGTCCAAATGCGGTTGTATATTGAATCCATCGCATTGAGTACCAGTGCGGTGTCCTGCGGTTCCAGGTGCCTTGCCAGCACCTGCAGGCCTCCGAGGTCGAGGCATCGGGCCGACACTTGGCGCAGCGTTTGGAGCTGGGCATCGGTGGGATGCAACATATTGTCGAGCAGATCGTAACGTCTGTCTATGTTTACAGCATCGGGGCTGCAAAGCAACAGGCTGTCGACTTTATGCCATTCGTTGCTGTCGAGATATGACTGTCTGGCGGCGTGGGCAATAAGGAAGTCGCCGATCGAGTAGTTGTCAGGGATACAGAATCCGGTGATTTTGATGCGTGCGCCATCGGTTACGTAGCGGAAAAAGAGCTCTTTAGACTTGCTTGGATGGCTCTCCATAAGGCACCACAGGGCGACGGCGCGGACCTGTGCGCAGCGGTGGGTGTCGGCGTAGGCGCAGAGCTCGTCGAAGGTGAGATAGTGGTTCATTATCCACGGCGCGTCGTTCTCAGAATAGCATACAGAGCCCCAGATGTCGCCTTTGATTGCTTCTTTTTCAAGCTTTTCGATGCTCCGTTCCACGGCGCGCTGCTGGCGTTTGTTGCGCTTGAAGGTATCCGTTTTCTGCGCCGATGCGCAAAGTGCCAAGCCTATCAGGGTTAATAAGGCAAGTGTTTTGCGCATAGGAACAGACTCTTATAGTTAAAGTTAAGGTCAAAGTCGAGGTTATTCTCCGGTCTTGTGGTTGCCGGCGAAGAGCTGCTTGATCCACTCGCGGTTGAGGCGGGCGATGTTCTGGCGCTTGATTTGCTTGGGGCATTCAGCTTCGCAGGCGAAGGTGTTGGTGCAGCTGCCGAAGCCGAGTTCGTCCATACGGCAAACCATCTTCTTGACGCGCTCGTTGGCTTCGACTTGGCCCTGGGGCAGCATTGCGAGGTGGGCTACCTTGGCACCGACAAAGAGCATAGCGCTGGCATTCTTGCAGGCTGCAACGCAGGCGCCGCAGCCTATGCACTCGGCGGCATCCATCGCCATATCTGCCAGGCGTTTGGGTACGGGGGTGGCGTTGGCGTCGGGCACACCGCCGGTGGTGACGCTGACATAGCCGCCGGCCTGGATAATCTTGTCGAAGGCACTGCGGTCTACCACAAGGTCGCGTATGACTGGGAAGGCCTTGGCGCGCCAGGGTTCGATCCAAATCTCGTCGCCGTCCTGGAACTTGCGCATATGGAGCTGGCAGGTGGTCACACCGTCGTCGTTGCCGTGGGGACGGCCGTTGATATAAAGGCCGCACATACCGCAGATGCCCTCGCGACAGTCGTTGTCGAAGCATACGGGATGCGCTATGTTGTCGTTGATCAGTTGCTCGTTGAGGATGTCGAGCATCTCAAGGAACGAGCAGTCGGGCGATATGTCGCTTACCTTGTAGGTCTCGAAGTGCCCTTTGGCCTTGGCGTTCTCCTGACGCCATATATGAAGTGTGAAGTTCATCTTGATATTGTTTTAGACCTTAACTTTAACCTTGACTTTACCTTCAGAATGTCTTGTGCGCTTAATGCGGCAGCCGGTTAAAGCTAAGGTTATGGTTAAAGTTGTTAGTTGTTAGTTCTTATAATTACGTGTAGCGATCTTTATGTGTTCGTAGTTGAGTTCCTCTTTGTGGAGAGTCTCGGGCTTGGCGTGGCCCTGGTATTGCCAAGCGGCCACATACATAAAGTGTTCGTCGTCACGGAGCGTCTCACCGTCGGGGGTCTGGCTCTCGGTGCGGAAGTGGCCTCCGCACGACTCGCGGCGATGCAGGGCATCGGTGGTGATGAGGCGTGCCAGCTCGAAGTAGTCGGCCAGGCGCAGCGCCTTTTCCATCTCGGGGTTGAAGCTCTCTATGTCGCCAGGCACCTGTACGTTCTGCCAGAAATCGGCTTCCAGTTCGTCTATCATTGCGGCCGCTTTGGTGAGGCTCTCCTCGTTGCGGCTCATACCTACGTATTCCCACATTATATGGCCAAGGCGCTTATGGAAGTGGTCGACGGTCTTGGAGCCCTTGATGCTCATCAGGCGCTCCTCGCGTTGGCGGACGCACTGCTCGGCCTCGTCGAACTCGGGCGTGTCGGTAGGAATGTGGCCAAGGGTAATCTGATCGGCCAGGTAGTTCTGCAGCGTGTAAGGCAGCACAAAGTAGCCGTCGGCCAGACCTTGCATCAGAGCCGAGGCACCAAGGCGGTTGGCACCGTGGTCGCTGAAGTTGGCTTCGCCGGCAGCGAAGAGGCCCGGGATGGTGGTCTGCAGCTCGTAGTCCACCCAGAGGCCGCCCATCGTGTAGTGCACGGCGGGATAAATCATCATAGGCGTCTCGTAAGGGTTCTCGTCCGTAATCTTCTGATACATCTGGAAGAGGTTGCCATACTTCTGCTCGACGACCTTGCGGCCCAGTCGCTTGATTGCGTCGCTGAAGTCAAGGTAAACGGCCAGGCCCGTCGAGCCTACGCCGTAGCCAGCGTCACAGCGCTCTTTGGCGGCACGGCTGGCGACATCGCGCGGCACGAGGTTGCCGAAAGCGGGATAGCGGCGCTCAAGGTAGTAGTCGCGCTCCTCTTCGGGTATGTCGTTAGCCTTCTTCTGACCGGCGCGTATGGCCTCGGCGTCCTCCTTCTTCTTGGGCACCCAGATGCGGCCATCGTTGCGCAGGCTCTCGCTCATCAGGGTGAGCTTTGACTGGTAGTCGCCGTGGACCGGGATGCAGGTAGGGTGAATCTGGACATAGCAGGGGTTTGCAAAGAGGGCACCCTTGCGGTGGCATATCCAGGCGGCGCTGCCGTTGCTGTTCATTGCATTGGTACTGAGGAAATAGACATTGCCGTAGCCACCGGTGGCAAGCACCACGGCGTGGGCCGAATAGCGCTCCAAACCGCCAGTGACGAGGTTGCGGACAATGATGCCGCGTGCGCGCTCCTTGCCGGCATTGTCCTTTACAAGCACCAGTTCCTCCATCTCGCAACGGGCGTGCAGTTTCACGCTGCCGCGCTCAATCTCGCGGCTCAAGGCGCCGTAGGCGCCAAGCAGCAGCTGCTGCCCCGTCTGGCCGCGGGCATAGAATGTGCGGCTGACCTGTGCGCCGCCGAACGAACGGTTGTCGAGCAGGCCGCTATAGTCGCGTGCGAAAGGCACACCCTGCGCCACGCACTGGTCGATGATGTCGCCGCTGACCTCAGCCAGACGATACACGTTAGCTTCGCGGGCGCGATAGTCGCCGCCCTTGATGGTGTCGCGGAACAGGCGTTCAACGCTGTCGCCATCGTTCTGATAGTTCTTGGCAGCGTTGATGCCGCCCTGTGCAGCGATGCTGTGGGCGCGACGCGGCGAGTCCTGAATGCAGAAAATATCGACATTGAAGCCCAGCGCGCCAAGCGATGCCGCAGCCGAGGCTCCAGCCAGGCCCGTACCGACAACGATGATGTCGAGCTTGCGCTTGTTGGCGGGGTTGACCAGCTTTTGGTTTATCTTGTAATTGGTCCATTTCTCGCTTAAAGGACCTTCAGGTATTTTGGAGTCGAGGTTCATCCTAAATGCAATTTAAGAGTTAAGAAAAATGAATTAGAGGCCGAAGAACACACCTATCGGCACAATGGCGAAGCCGAGGCAGACGACCCAGCAATAGATGATGCCGAGCACCTCAATCAGCTTGGAGTACTTGTAGTGGTTAAGGCCGAAGGTCTGGAAGGCCGACTCGAAGCCGTGGCGTATGTGCAACCCGACGAGAAAGAAGAACACCAGATAGCTCAGCACGATATGCCATACGCCGAACTTCTGGCGGGCCATATCGTAGAAATCGGGCTCGAACTCGGCCTTGGGGAAAGCCTCCTGCAGCACCTCCTTGTCGGCGGCATCGATCCGGCGTATCCACTGCATATCCTCACTGGCCTTGCCGTCGTTGATGAGGTTGATGAAAACCACCTGCGCCTCCTCGCTGACCTCGGCCGTGGGGTCGTTGCTCATAAAATCTTCGGTTTTAACCATATACGTGCCCTCCACAAAATTCAGCTTCACAAAGAAGAAGTCGTAGAAGTGGAACAGCAGGCACAGCAGCAACAGGCTGCCGCTGACGATGGCCAGCTTGGAGCCCTTGGCGGTCCTGGTGCGCGAATGCTTGTGGTAGCCCACAGGACGGTTGCGTTTGTTCTCGAACCACACCCACACAGCCAGGAAAACGTGCAGCACAAAGCAGGCCAACAGTATGACCTCGATTATCTTAACGAAGTCGCTGCCCATAAAATGGCAGAAGGCGCCGTAGGCCTCGCCGTTGTCGTGCAACAGTATCAACAAATTGGCGCACATATGGAACAGCAGGAAAAGCAACAGAAATGTACCAAAGAGCCCTATCAGCAACTTTTTTGTTATAGAACTGATTTTGATTAGTTTATTTGTATCCATTCAAGTTTTGATTTTGTAGTTTTCAGTTTGCAAATATAGTCATTTTTTGCCGTTTGCAGGGCTTTTTTGAGGCATACATTAAAAAAAACGTGCAATTTGCAAACACACCTGCCGCCCCGCCCAGGTTTGGACACGACTGCACCGCCACCCACACAGGCTGTCAAATGAACCACCGGACAGTCCCGCGACCGTACCTGCACCGTACCCTCGCTGTATAAAATTTTAATGAATTTTTTATCAAAAACCTATCAAATTCTATCAAAGTAGTATTTGGTAAAACTTTGATAAGAGTTTGGTAAGAGTTTGGGTAGAATTTGGTAGGAATTTGGTACATAGAATCAACGACTTAGAGAGGTCGGGAAAAGGGTGTTTTCCCGACTTTTGAAACTTTTTTGCACAAAACCTATAACAAACTGAATCGCATTGCCTTAGCACCGTTCTCCATCAAAAAGGCGCAAAAAAGCGAAAGGGCGCCTGGAAAAAAGCAGGCACCCTGTATGGTGAAAAACAAGCGAGCTGTTCGAGCCTCAGAATCCGACTTCGAGAGCCTTGAGCGATTTGATGTAGTTGCTCATCGACGAAACCGGAGTGTTGACGGTGAAATGGATATTGCAGCGTCGGGCGGCAAACACGCCGATACCGCCTTCGATGTTGGTATAGTTGAAGGGGTCCTGGCTGTTGAACGTGCCAGCGGGATGGCTGGCATAGATGTAGGCAGCCAGGTCTTCGGTGCAGCAATTGATGAAAACCAGCACGGTATCAATCGCATTGCGGTTGCAGACGCTGTCTTTCAAAGCGTTTTTAATGGTGTTGAAGAAATAGTTTTGTTCGAGCAAAGTGGTGAAATACGGGTCGCGCATATTGCTCTTCACCGTGTTGCAGGGTATGTCAAGGTAGTGAGGCGTGATGGTGGTGTCCCAGGGTATAACGCTCTGGTCGACAATGAAGTCGCGATAGAAGAAGCGTATGACAGGCTGGTACTGTCGCGCTCCTTTGATGGCCGACCAGGTTATCTCGCAGGTTCTGTTGCCCGATGTGCCCGCAAACTGGAACAAAGTGACATTGTTGGGCTTCGTCAGGCGCATCTGGCCATAGATGAGGCTTGTCTCGGCCTGCGCTATAGTGTCGCCCGTGGCGTTTTTGATCACCTTGAGGCGGTAGATGCAGTTAGTGTCGAGCAGCCCTGCCGTGGGGCAGGCGTAGACGGGCTGCACGGTGTTGTAGAATGCGCCACTGTCCTTGTTTACAATCTCTTGATAGTCGAAATTGAAGATGCGGCGCGGGGCGTCACCGGTGCGTGTCATAAGTCCGTCGCTGCCCAGAGCGCCGTTCCACTCTTCCATAATGACGGTTATGTCGCCCTGACGGTAGTTGATGGAATCGGCAATGGCGACATACTGATAGTTGTTGTCCGTTCCAAGGAAGCAACGCTGCACGCGGACAAACGTCGTGTCGTCGTCCTGGTCGATCAGGCAGTAGACGACCGGCGTTTCGGTCCATTCGGCGTTGGGCGAGAACTCGACCTCGCAGGAGGCGAAAACGAAGAGGGATATTATCGGCAACAGGGCCTTTTTTATAATATTCATAAATTTAGAATCAAGGGATTTCAATCGAGTTAGTGTATCACTTCGTTAAGCTGCACTTCGTCGACCATTATCCAGGGGCGCAGGCCTTTGGCTTTGTGCCACGAAGGAATGCGGCCCATATTCTTGGCTACAAGGCGTACATACTTCACGTCAGGCTGGTTGACATCGATGGTGACAGTCACGGCCTGGGGGCTGTTCATCGACTGCTCCTCGGGGGCGTACTTGAGTTTGGCGTTGATTGCCGGCGAGAAGTTTTCGCCGTCGGACGAGATGTAGACCTGTACCGCCGTAGGAGCGAAGGCCCAGGCATCGGGGACGTGGGCGAAACGCACCTCAACCTGCTGCAGTTCAATTGCCTTGCTGAGCTGGAACAGCACATTGAGGTCACTGCCTGAGAAGCCGAGCCAGCCGCGCGACAGTTCATTGATATCGGCAGTCTCGCCGTCGAACAGTATCGTTTCCTGGTTGAAGTTGTAGGGCGTGTTGGGCTTGTTGACGAAAGAGGCACTTACGATATAGTCGAAGTTGAAGCGTTTTATAGCCGTGAAAGAAGGCGTAGAGCCGCTCTTGTAGGTCTTGGCCTTGACGTAGGTGGAATTCTTAATCACAAAAGGTTTCTTGTAGAGCGGCGAAGACTCGTTTGGCGTTGAGCCGTCAAGGGTGTAGCGTATCTCGGCCTTGGGGACATCGGTGCCGATGGTGATGGTCATAGGCTGGTCGAAACGCTCGCGGTCCTTCTTGATTACCGGCATCGGGAGCACGCTGGAAGCTATCTGCGGATACTCGATACGGCAGAAGTCATAGGGGTTGTACTCGTTGAGGTCGTAGCCGCGCAGGTGCATACGGAAGTGGTATCTGTTGTCTGCCACCAGGTCCTTGTCGGACACCTCCTGGGCAGCGAGGGCACTGCCAACGGCAGCCTGGCGGTAGTCGACATTGAAAGTCCAGAAATCGCGCGGCTTGAGCGACGATGCGTTCTCGCAGTCAATTATGTCGCGGTCGGTGTAGGGATAGATGCTGAAGTTGAAGTTGGTGTCGAGCAGGTCGACATAGAGGCCTATGTTCTTGTCCTCGACCGACACCCAACGCACGCCGGCACGGTTGCCGGCCTCCTGCGGCCTGTCGTAGAGGTAGAAGAGCGACGAAGCGGCGCGTTTATAGGTACCTGCAATGCCCGAGGAGCGACGGTCACGGTAGGTCTCCTTGTCGAGGCCGAACCAGCGGACGCTGTCGAGGGTCTTGGGCAGGCACATCTGGAGGCCCACCTTGGGGAGGGTCTTGATCTGCTCGGTGGAGACAATCTCGTTGTCGATAATGACATCGCCGGTATAGAGTATTGCAATAGACTGTTTTACATCGAAGAAGACCACATCGTTGGGGTCGGTGTAGCGCAACATCGCGTCAATGCAGACCGTGTTGGCATCGACCTGACGGCAGTTGGTGGCGATAACGTGGCGCTTCATATTCTGCGGGCTGAGGTTTTGCCACAGACGCAGGGCGTTCTTGTCCACGCGGTCGTTGTCGGTCACGGCGCGCCAGAAGTTGACTTGCGGCGATGCCAGCAGCAGGTCGCGGTCGTGGAAGCGATAGGTTAGGATGTCGGCCCTGTCAAGGTCGTAGCGCATTTCAATATTGTCGTTGAACACCTTGACGACACCACCCTCGCCGTCGCTCTCCTTGGTCAGATAGAGTGTCTCGCGGTCAAAGTCGGGCAGCTGCTCTTTCTGCACCCCTTTCATCGGCAGCGGGAACTCCACCACTCCGAGTTCTGTTCCCTTTGGCACTGCGGCGCTCTCCTTGCGCTGAACGACAGTGAACCGTATGAAGAGCTCTTCGCCGGCGTAAAGGGTAAGTGCAGGCACTTTGAGCTTGAAGTTCTTGGACTCGCCTGGCTTCAGGGCCACAGAGACCTCGCCCTCGATGATGCGGCTTTTAAGGTTGGAGAATATATTGTATTGCAATATGTAATCATTCAGTGACAGGAACGACAGCAGGTTGGTGACATTGAACTCGGCAGCGTCGGGGCTGATGTTCACCAGTCGCACCTCGAAGGGACGGTAGATATTGCGCAGCTCGGAGAGATACGGCACCGGGTTACGGTCCTTGTCGACGAGAGCGGTTGCATACTCGTCGGTCTGGGTTGCGGGATTGAAATAGTCGGCAGGGTTCCAGTAGGCGGCAAAGCCTCCCTGCAGCGAACGGCTGTTGCGCACCAGCTGCCAGAGGGGTTCAATATTGCCGTAAGAATTGCCTTTCGACGAGCCAAAAGCGGCCATCACCAAAGGGCGTGGCTGCTCCTGCTTGGCAGCAAAGAGCTTCAGGTCGTCATACTCAAGGTATGAAGGCGCAATAATGTCGGTATTCTCCGAATAGCCGGCCCCCGAGAAGACCACAGGACGGGTCTTGTCTTTCTGTTTGATAACCCTGTAGGCATTCTCCATACAAATGCCCTTGTCGACACTGTTGCCAAGCGACCAGGCTATAATGGACGGATGATTCTTGAGGCGCTCATACATATTCTGCATTCGCGTGACGAAGAGGTTGATGTAGTTCTTGTCGGTAGCCACGGCTTTGGCCTGCGTTGAGAAAGGCTGCAGGTTGGCGTCGCACAGGACATAAAGCCCGTATTCGTCGCACATCTCGTAAAAATACTGCGAAGCCGGCGAATAGAGCGTAGTGCGTACAGCGTTGATATTGTGCTGCTTCATCAGTTGCAGGTCTCTACGCACCTGCTCTTTCGAAGGTATACCAGTCGGGCCGTAGTCATAGTAGGCGTATATTGTTCCGCACAGCGTCACCGGCGAGCCATTGACAAGCAGTTGGCCCTCTTTGAGCTCTATCGTGCGGAAACCGAAGCGACAGCCGACGGTCTCAAGCAGATTCATCTTTTGGTCGCGCAGCCTTATCACAAGGGTGTAAAGATTGGGCGTCTCTGCCGTCCACGCCTGGACATTGGGTATCTCGCGGTCCATCTTCATCGTCACCTCGTTCTTCTTGTCAAAGACGGTCCAACGTCCCATTTTCTCTACCTGATGGCCTTTCGGGTCCCAGATTTCATATTCCACGTAGTACTGGCCCTTCTTCAGTTCATTGTATATATCTATGCTGGCCGTAAAGTCACCCATTTTGTTCGACGGATTGTAATTAGCCAACACCTTGTAGTCCATCACGTTGACTATAGGCTTAAGCAGTATGAACACATCCGACGTTATGCCGTTGACCGAACGGGCATACTGCGACTCCATCATCGAGCCGTCGGACACAGACAGGACCTGGACAACGATATTGTTAGTCTTGCCGAGCTTCAGATGCTTGGACAGTTCAAACTCACTCAGGTCGCGGGCATCCTCGCTATAGCCCACATACTCCTGATTGACCCAAACATAGTAGGCCGACTTAGCCTGGATGTTCAAGTATGCCTTATAGTCCTTCCAAGTCTTGGGCACATCGAACTCCTTGTAGTACGTTGCCACATAATTGTTTGACTCCGAGACATCGGACGGCTTGCCGATCTTCTTCGACAGGACTGTCTTATTGCCCTCTTGCCATTTGGCCGACGGCACGGTAACAACAGGCCACCCCTCGGCAGAAAAGTCCTTCTGCTCTATGTTGGTCGGACGGCTGCCGAAACTGGGTTTCAGCGTCATACGCCATTCGCCGTTGAGACTGATATAATATGGCGACTCGGCGTAACCGTTCTTCTCTATGGCGTTCTCGTTGGCGTAAGGAATCACATTGGCACGCGGATAGAGCTTGTGCTGCTCAAAGACTTCCACGTCGTTCCATTCGTCGACGACAGGGGCCGCCTCGACAGTCTTGTTTTTCTTGAATTGTGCATTGGCTGCACCGCATATCGTTAACGCCAATGCTATTGCGAGGATTTTTTTGTTCATTATGAAAGCAATTCTAAATATTTATGCGTCAGCAATTAGAAGTTGACTCCTAATCCGAATTTAACGTGATGGTAAAGCTCGGGCAAACGTGTGGCGGCGACGCTGTTGAAGCCGCGCTCCACGCTGTTGTTCTGGATAAGCTGGTAGCCGGCAAAGACATTGAGCCCGAATTTCTGCTTTATTGCAAAACGGGCACCGACCGAGAGCCCCATCGTGATGCCGCCTTCGTCGATTCGGGTATAGTCCTGCTCAGCATTCTTGGAGCCGAAAGGGATGCTGTAGCCCAGCTGGACAGCCGTGAACGGAGTCACACGGTTGCGAAGGAAATGACTGCGGAACTCAAGGAATACCGGAATCTGCGAGAAAGAGCCTGTGGCGTCGTTAAGATACGAGAAGCCCAAGCCGACAGCCGACTCCTTGCGCCACTGCCATCCGGCCACGGCTGTGATGCCGTTGAGTGCATAGTCATCGGTATACTCGCCGTGCACCTTGTTAAGGTTGGTCATAAAAGTGTAGTCGATTACACTGTAGAAGCCGTAATACTTGAACTCGATATGAGGCGGATTCGACATCTGTGCAAGGGGCGACAGCCGCTCGGCGTGGGCGGCCGTAATCAAAGTCAGCACGGAAAGAAGAAGCAATGTTTTCTTCATAAGAATCTGGTTTTAAAAGGGATGAAGGGCACTCCCTTCATCCCTCCATTCTGTTTTGTAATTATCTTATCTCCTTCAGGTTGGGAGAAACGATCAGCGTAGCCTCGGTTGCAGCCTGAACATCGGCAACGGTGAACTCGGGGTTGATTTCGGTCAGCACGATACCCTCGGGGGTAATCTCCATAACGCCCATCTCGGTGATAATCATATTCACCTGGCCCTTGGCCGTAAGCGGCAACGTGCACTTCTTCAAAATCTTGGGATTGCCCTTGGCGGTGTGTTCCATAGCAAGGATCACCTTCTTGGCACCGACCAGGAGGTCCATAGCGCCACCCATACCCGGGGTCTTCTTGCCAGGAATCATCCAGTTGGCCAAGTCGCCCTTCTCGTCGACCTGCATAGCGCCAAGCACCGACACGTCGACGTGGCCGCCACGGATAATGCCGAACGATGTGGCGCTGTCGAAAGTGCTGGCGCCCTCAACTGCCGACGTAAAGCCGCCGCCGGCGTTGATGAACCACGGATCCTCCTTGCCCTCTTCGGGAGTGGGACCCATACCAATCATACCGTTCTCCGACTGAAGGATAACGTTGACGCCTTCAGGCAGGAAATTGGGAATCAAGGTCGGCAGGCCGATACCAAGATTGACGACATCGCCATCGTGGAGCTCCTGGGCTGCACGGCGGGCAATAAAGTTTCTAATTTCGTTTTTGTCCATTTTATTAGTATTTTTAAAGTTATTTCTTCTGTTTCAAAGCCTTACTTCATACCGCGCTTAACCATCTCCTGCGCCACGAACGAAGCCACATCGTCGGCGTACGTGTTGGCGCCGAAGCCGGCATCGTAGCCCAGTTCCTTGGCCAGCTCGTGACTGATGCGCGGGCCGCCGCAGATGAGAATCATCTTGTCGCGAAGGCCCTCGGCCTCAAGCATCTCGACAAGCTCGGTAAGATTCTTGATATGGACATCCTTCTGCGTAACCGTCTGGCTCACAAGCAGTGCGTCGGCGTGCAGTTCTATGCCCTTGGCTATAAACTCCTCGTTGGGCACCTGGCTGCCAAGGTTGTAGGCGTCGATCATATCATAGCGCTCCAAACCGTAGTGGCCGGCATAGCCCTTCATATTCATTATGGCGTCGATGCCCACCGTGTGCGCGTCGGTGCCTGTCGAGGCTCCCACGCATACAATCTGGCGGCCAATGTGCTCGCGGATATACTCGTCGCACTCCTTCATCTCCATCGTAGTGCTCTCAACCTTAGGCACGTGGATGTTGGAATAGTCGACGGTGTGGGTCAGCGAGCCATAGCAGTTCATAAAGCAGAACCCCTCGGTCAGCTCCTTCTGGAACACCACCAGCGGATTCTCGAAGCCCATCTTCTTCAGCAGCTGCTTGGCGGCCTCTTCCGCCTCGGCACCTGCCGGCACGGGCAGCGTGAAGCTCAGCTGCACCTTGCCGTCGTTCATCGTATCGCCATACGGCTTTATCTTGGTGAGGTCCAAAGTCTTGTCGTAATCCTTGGCCTCCATTGAATACAAACCTTCACTCATTGCTAATTTCGAATTTTGAATTATGAATTTTGAACTTAGATTATTGAAGTTTTGAATTGCGAATTTTTCCCTGTGAATATTGAGCCGCGACCGGCTTTCAACATTCAAAATTCAACATTCAAAATTATTTTTTCCCTTTCATTATCTCTATAAACGGGTTGTAGTAGTTCTCTGCCTTCAGCGACACGCCGTCGAGACCCTTGCCGCCGTTCTTGGGGCGCTTCACGTTGGCGAAGATGCCCTTCTCCAAAGCGGTGAACAGGCCCTCGCGCTCCATATTCTCAAGCAGCTCGGTCGCCTTGTCGAGCACCTCTTTCGCACGTGTGCGGATGATGCCATCCTCCTTGAACTCGACCTCTTCGCCGATGTCTTTCATATTGTTGAAGATATACTTGGCGTTCTCGATGCTCAGGTAGCGGTCGCTCATAAACGGCGTATGGATAGCCTCGGTCGGCATACCCAGCAGCTGCAGGCCCTGGTGCGTCCACTGGCCGATGATGTTGAACAGCGCGTCCTGGATATGGCCGCGGAAGATGTTGCCCGTCATAAACTTGGTAGGTGGCATATACTTCAGTGGGGCCTTCGGGAAGATTTCGCGAATCATCTGAGCCTGAGCCAACTCATACAGAAAGCCGTTCTCCAGCATCGGGTCCATCTCGAAGGCGTGGCCCAGGCCTTGCTGCTCCTCGGGCAGGCCGGCCAGCAACGCCAGCTGCTCGTTGATGAAATCCGAAGCCAGCACGGTGTGCGCCTCCTCGTAGGCGTCGGCGGTGGTCAGATAGTTGTCCTCGCCCGTGTTGATGATAACGCCTGCAAAGCCGTTGATTACGCGCGAGAAATACTGGTCGATCAGCGTGCGCTGCATATTGATGTCGCGGAACAGAATGCCGTAGAGGGCATCGTTGAGCATCACGTCCAGCCCCTCGAGGGCTCCCATAGCGGCGATTTCGGGCATACAAAGGCCTGAGCAATAGTTGCAAAGGCGGATGTAGCGACCCACCTCCTCGCCTACCTCGTCGAGAGCCTTGCGCATTATGCGGAAGTTCTCCTGGGTGGCATACGTGCCGCCAAAGCCCTCGGTCGTAGCGCCGTAAGGCACATAGTCCAGCAGGCTCTGGCCTGTGGTGCGGATGACGGCGATGATGTCGGCTCCCTGGCGTGCACCGGCCTGAGCCTGAACGACATCCTCGTAGATATTGCCTGTGGCGACGATTATGTAGAGATAGGGTTTCGAGCCCTCGCCAAGCGTCTTGATGTAGTTCTCGCGACGCAGACGGTTGTTGCGCACGCGGGTAACATTCTCGTCCACAAAGGGTTGTATAGCCTTGACCGTCTCTTCCACCTTGTGCATAGGCAGCTGCGTAAGGTCGAGCTTGCCGGCAACGATGTCCTCGGCAATCTGCTGAGGCGTCTTGCCGGTTTCGATAACGGCATTGCCCAAGAAATAAGCAACGCCCTGTCCCAGAACGCCTTTCGACTTCAGCTCGTCGACCACCACATTGGGCAGCGGCACCTCGTTTTCATCAATGCCGTCAATTCCAAGCAGGCGGCAGATGGTTCTCTCCACGGCAACAGTGGTGTAGTTGCCCACAAAATCCTGTACCTGATCGGCGATTTTGCGCGCAACGCTCCTCGCGTGCTCTACTTTTTCAAAATCGAGACCAATTTTACTCTTTTGCATAAACTTGATTTAATATATTATTTCACTCATTATCTTAATGTTACACACCGAAAAACACACCTTTTCAAGATATGCTTCCCGTTATGAAACAACGTGCAAAGTTAATGTTTTTTTATGAAATATCAGCACCTTTTATTAATAAAATCTCTAATATTGTTAGCAAACATCCTGAATCACCTGATACTCAATAAATAACCACAAACCGTTACGGCACCGTTGCGATGCCCTTTCCGCGATGTTCCCGCGCCCGTTCCCCTCCGCCTCAGGCCCATACCAACTCCGTTCGTTGTCCGCTCGTTGTCCAGTTGTTGTCCAGTTGTTGTCCAGTCAATGACTGGACAACAACTGGACAACAACTGGACAACAACTGGACAACGAACGGAGATGGCCCTGTAAAGTACTGATTATGAACACCTGTTTTTACGAGGCAAAAACGCACTTTTTCGAGGGCAAACAGAACAAAGGCTCCACGCCCCGATGCGCAAAGCCGCGTCCTGGGCAGAGGAGATAGCTGATAAACAACGAAATAGACTTGGACTATTTAGCCCCTTGCGGTTGAGCGGCGGCGGCCGTCTTCGCCTCTTGCGGTTTGGCGGCAGCGGCTGCTTTCGCCTCCTGAGGCTTTTCGGGCTTGGCCGCAGCCGGCTCCTTTTTCTTTATCTTGATGTTCTCGACCGAGTATTTCTTGTTGAACTTCGAGAAGTCGACAAAGCCCGCTATGCCTTTCTGTTTGCCGCGCTGCGTGTACTGCCACAAGGTGTAGGGCATCGAGGGCTCGCGCTTGTAATTGGCTATGAAATAGTGGTATTTCTTGTATTTCTTGATTGCAAAATGGGTCTTATAGAGCTTTTCGCTGGTGTATATCATCGGCTTGGCCCCGTATTCCTTTTCCATCAGCTCGAGCAGCTTGTCTACTCGCTGCATATTCAGCTTGTTGCAGTGAATCGCCTCTATGTCGAGCACGGGCACGAGGTCCTGCTTCTTCTTGTCTACAACCTTCTTGAAATTGTCAAACTGCTGATAGGCCGTGGTGCGGCCGCTGTAGACGTGGTAGCTGCCCACAAGCAGACCCGCTTCGCGCGCCTTCCTGACATTGTACTTGTACATCGGGTCCTTGATGCTCGACCCCTCGGTGGCTTTGATGTAGACAAACTCTATCTTGCTGTTTTTAGCCACTTTGCTCCAGTTTATGCTGTCCTGGAAACGCGACACGTCGATGCCGTTCTGGGCGCCCGTCGGCGCCGGAAACAGCAGCAGCAACACGGCAAAATATCGTATTATTCTGTTTTTCATCGCCTATATTTACGTCAAAAGGCGCCCTTTATTGTGTCAAAGAGCGCCTTTGGCGTATTTTTTTGCATTTTCGTCACATCGAAATCTCTTCGCCCGACTTGTTAAGGAACTTGAACTCAAGCAGGTTATAACTTTCCATCGGCTTGATTTCCAACCGTATTTTATATTTCCGCTGCCACTGGCGACGCAACGACCTGAAGCCCTGCGTCAGGTAGGCCTGGATGTAGGGATGGGTCGCTATCGTTACGCAACGCTCTCCTTGCGAGACGTTTAGGTAGCGTATGTTCGACTCGATCTCGTCGACAACCGTCAGGCTCGACTTGATTGTACCGGTTCCGTCGCAGAAAGGGCACTTCTCCTGCACGTCGACCTCTATGGCCGGCCGCACACGCTGGCGGGTTATCTGCATCAGACCGAACTTACTGAGCGGCAGTATTGTATGACGCGCCTTGTCGCGTTTCATCTCCGCTGTCATCACGTCAAACAGCTCGCGGCGGTTCTCCGCCTTCGCCATATCGACAAAGTCTATGATCACTATGCCGCCCATATCGCGCAGGCGCAACTGCCGGGCTATCTCTTTGGCCGACTCGATGTTGACCTGCAGCGCGGTGTCCTCCTGGCCGGTGCCGGCCTTGATGTGGTTGCCGCTGTTCACGTCTATAACGTGCATCGCCTCAGTGTGTTCGATGTAGAGATAAATACCCGAACGGATAGTGACTATTTTGCCGAAGGCCCTGCGTATCTCGCGCTGCACGCCAAACTGCTCGAATATCGGGGTGGCGAGCTTGTAATGCTTCACTATGTCCACCTTGTCGGGGGCTATAGTCCGCAGATAGTCACGGAGTTCGGTGCATACATCCTCGTTGTCGCAATAGATTGTATTGAAATCGTCGGTCAGCACGTCACGAAGCAGCGCCGATGTCGTACCAAGCTCTGACGCAACAACTTGCGGAGTATTGACCCGCTTCAGTTTCTGCGTCATCTTGTCCCACTTGTCCATCAGCACACGCAGGTCGCCGTCCAGTTCAGCCACCGACTTGCCCTCGGCCACGGTACGGACTATCAGCCCGAAGTTCTCAGGACGGATGCTTTGGATAAGTCTGCGCAAACGGTTACGCTCCTCGTTCTTCTTGATTTTCTGTGATATGGATATCTTGTTCGAAAACGGCACCAGCACCAGGTAACGGCCTGCAAACGACACGTCGCCCGACAGCTTGGGACCTTTTGTGGATATGGGCTCCTTCTCTATCTGGGTCAGCAGATACTGGCCCACCTTAAGGACGTTCGAGAAATTGCCGTTCTTCTCGAGCGTGGGTTCTATTTTAAAGTCTTTCAGCGTTCTGACTCCTGCATCGCCGTTCATCGCAAGACGCAGATACTTCTCGAACGACCGATACGATGTACCCAGGTCGAGGTAATGCATAAAGCCGTCCTTCTCGTCGTTGATGTCGATGAACGCTGCATTCAGGCCTGGCATTATCTTTCGGACCTTCCCCAACACTACATCTCCCACGGCGAAGTGGCTGCTCTTCTTCTCCTTGTGCAGCTCCACAAGCTGCTTGTCTTCCAGCAAAGCTATCTGCACTTCGTCTGCCGCCGCTGAAATAATCAGTTCATTGTCCATTATTTATAAAAACATTTGTCAATATAAGCATAATCATTAATTAAAAAAACAAATTACACAACAACCCCTTGACAGGCGTCGTGTAATTTGTTTTAGATACTGTTAGAAGTCGTAAGAAGAATCTCGGTACTATACCTTATTTCTTCTTATGTCTGTTCTTGCGCAAACGTTTTTTGCGTTTGTGCGTTGACATTTTATGTCTCTTGTGTTTCTTACCGTTTGGCATAATTATATAATATTAAGGATTAATTTATTTCGTGTTGTTTTTCACTTCAGCCATAAAGGATTTGGCGGGCTTGAATGCTGGGATGTTATGTGCCGGGATAATAACCGTGGTGTTCTTCGAGATGTTGCGGCCAGTCTTCTCAGCTCTCTTACGGACGATGAAGCTGCCGAAACCACGCAAGTACACATTTTCTCCATCAGTGAGCGAACCCTTGACAGTGGTCATAAACTCCTCAACGATGGTCATAATAGCAATTTTCTCAATGCCCGTTTTGTGGGCGATCTTGTTAACTACTTCTGCCTTAGTCATATCTATAATAATTTTATCTTTTTCTGTCAAAATTGGAGACTGCAAAATTACTAAAAAAAATAATAACAGAATACTTTTTTTGCATTTTTCTGCCAAAGAAATGATACAAAGAAAAGCATATTACTTATTTTCAAAGCATTACACCCGAAACAAGAATGCAATCTTTTTATTCTTGCCTGCTGTCTGGCGATATATTATTGTCGGTCAGGGTTGTCTCTTTTCCGTTTTTTTGCCGCATAAAGGCGAATACGAATATAGTCACCGCAATGGCCAGGCCTATGACGGCCAGGTACCAGGGCGCATTCAGCGTCTCGGCGAGCTGCATATCGACAACTCCTTTACAGCCAAGGTAATATAGCATAACCACTATCGTATTGTTCAGGAAGTGTGCCGCGGCGTTTATCCACAATGAACCGCCGTAATAGAACAGGTAGCCCAGTGCGGCACCGAGCAGGAGCCGCGGCAGGAAGGCGAATATCTCGCCGTGAAACAGCGAGAACACCGCCGCCGTAAGCCATATTGCGGCGTGAGGATTGGGCGTCATACGGCAAAAGAGCCGTTGCAAAGCGCCCCTGAACACCATCTCTTCACAAACAGCTGGCACGAGCGCAAACACGAGGAGGTTGCAAACCAGCGCTCCGGCACCAGTCCGGGAGAGGAACAATTCAAGTTCGGCCTGGGCGCTTTCGCCCATCGAACGCAAGCTCTCCTCAAGCGCAGCAAGGCTTTGCGGCAAATGCCACGCGTCGTTCAAGCAGGCCAACCAGTCAGACATTGGCAGGAGGCACACAAGTATCAGGCAGGCAGCAACGATTTTGCCCGTCATACCCTTTACGGCAGGCATTCCCAGATGGCGCAGCGGCTCGCCATAGAAAAGATAGGCGAAAAGCAGCGCAGTCCCTGCGAACGATATGAGTTGCGCAACAACAAGCGTCGCCATCTTTGCGCCAACACCGCCCGACAACAGCCCGACAACAGCTGAAAATCCGGTCGACAATATAAAAAAGAGGACAAAAATCAGCCCCAACGCCAACAATTGTCCTCCTGGTCTTGTGTCTTCAAAAAACTGCTTCATAATCACTTTAGTGACCCCGGCGGGATTCAAACCCACGACTTTCGGAACCGGAATCCGACGTTCTATTCAGCTGAACTACGGGGCCATTGCCTCAAAAAAGCACACCTTTAACGGATGCAACGGCAAATTATTTTGCTATGGATGAAAAAAAATTTCACCACGTCAAGCGTCGGCAAACACCTTGCCGTCGGCCAGCGTCACCTGCAGCTTGGTATACTCGCTATGGAAATCAGTCTTCAACCTGTGCAAATAGCGTTCCGACTCCCACTTGCACATAGGCAGATCGTGAAGCAGGCAGTTGCCGCAAGTCTCCGGTGTGGTGGCAGGAACCTCCGACTGAGTCAATATCCACTCAAGGCACTCGATGGTCAGCGAGCGCATATCCTCGACGGAATAATTGCCGGTCATAATGACGTACATACCTGTCAGACAGCCCATAGGACCGACATACACCACGTCGTCCTTTGCTGATGAATTGCGGAACCACGTGGCCATAAGGTGCTCCAGGCTGTGCATCGCCGAAGGAGCCACGGCAGGTTCGCGGTTAGGCTCGGTGATTCGCAGGTCGAAAGTGGTGAATCCCCGATCGATACGGGAGACATAAATGCCTGGTTTCAGGTGGGTATGATCTATTGTAAAACTTTGAATTACTTCCATTTGGCAAAGGTTAAAGGATAAAAGTCAAAAAGTATCACGGAGTGCAAATTTCTGCATTCGACAGCGTTCAGAGTCTCTCCAGAAAGCGTTTGACGAAACAGAACGAGGTGTCGCACATCGATACGAGGAAATTGTCCCATTGCTGCTGGTGGTCGTCGGTGTGGCCCGGGGTGTCGCTGATGACACGCAGGCTCAGGAACGGCGTGTGTTCCAGATAGCAAGTCTGCGCGATGGCGGCGCTTTCCATATCGCACGCCATACCGTCGGGAAAGTTGCTCTTGATGACGCTTTGGCGTCCGCGGTCGGTGATGAACTGGTCGCCGGTGCAGATAAGTCCCTTCACAACGCGCTCGCCGTCGGCGACGGGAACAGACATCGCCGTGTCCAGCAGATGCCGGTCGGCATCGTAGCGTGCCGGCAGCCCCTGCACCTGTCCCAGCGAACATATCACATCGGAGTCGCTGATGCCGCCGCAGTCCACGTCGTGATAGACGCACTGCCCGGCGACAAACACATCCATCAGGCGCATCTGCTCGTCGATGCCGCCGGCCAGACCGGTGCTGACGACTGCGTCAGGATGGTGCTCGCCCATAAGGCGCATAGTGCCCACGGCGGCGTTGACCTTGCCGATGCCGCACTGCCACAGTACCACTTCGTTATTCCCCAAGCGACCGGTTTTGCCGCCCAAAGCGTCGAACATCTTGCGATACTCGATGTCCATTGCCACAATAAGTCCTATCTTCATTATATATAGTTTAAACAGTTATAACAGTTGATGGTTTCAGCCCTTCTTCGGCTGAGGGTCGGAGGTGACATCGATGCCGAGCTTCTTGAATATCTTCAAGTCCACCTCGCCGAGCATCGTGGTTGTGTGCACCTGGCATCCTTTCAGCATCGGCAGGGTGCTCAGCGCCTTGCGGCAGTTTTCGTCCGACAGGCTCAGCATCGACAGCGCCAGCAGCACCTCGTCGGTGTGCAGACGCGGATTCTTGCCGTGAAGAAGCTCAATCTTGGTATATTGTATAGGCTCGATGTAATTCTGGGATATCAGTTTGACATCGTGGTCGATGTGCGCCAGATGCTTCGTGGCGTTGAGCAGCATAGCGGCGCAGGCGCCGAGCAGCGGGCTCGAGTGGCCGGTGATGATGGTGCCGTCCTCCATCTCAATAGCTGCTGCCGGGGCCCCTTCTGCGGCGGCCCTCTCGCGGGCTGCGACAGTGGTGCGGCGGAAGTCGGTGGTAATCTTCATTTGCTTCATTAGCAAGGCATTCTTGTCCACCTCGGTGGCCGGAATGCGTCCCTGGGCATACTTGCACAGAGCCGCGAAGTAGCGACGGATAATCTCGTCCTTCGACGCCTTGCTGCACACCTCGTCGTCGCAAATGCAGAAGCCCGCCATATTGACGCCCATATCGGTGGGCGACTTGTAGGGATTCTCGCCATAGATACCCTCAAAGATAGCGTTGAGCACCGGAAAAATCTCGATGTCGCGGTTATAGTTGATTGTCGTAACTCCGTAAGCGTCAAGGTGGAAGGGGTCAATCATATTGACATCGTTGAGGTCGGCCGTGGCCGCCTCGTAAGCCACATTGACAGGATGCTTCAGCGGAATGCTCCATATCGGGAAGGTCTCGAACTTGGCGTATCCGGCCTTCACGCCTTTGCGGTTCTCTTGATATAACTGACTGAGGCACACCGCCATCTTGCCGCTGCCAGGTCCCGGAGCCGTGACGACCACCAAAGGTCGCGAAGTGACGATAAACTCGTTGCGGCCGAAGCCGTCGGGCGAGCATATCAGCTCTACGTTGGTAGGATAGCCCTCTATTAAATAAAGATAATACACACTGATTCCCAGGCGCTCCAAGCGCTCGCGGAAAGCCTGCGCGCCGGGTTGGCCGTGATACTGGGTGATGCAGACCGAGCTGACCAGCAGGCCGCGGCTCTGGAATTCATCGCGCAGACGCAGCACATCGTCGTCGTATGTGATGCCCAAGTCGGCACGCACCTTGTTCTTCTCGATGTCGCGCGCGCTGATAGCGATAACGATCTCAGCGTCATCGCGCAGCTGCATAAGCATTTTCAACTTGCTGTCAGGCTCGAAGCCGGGCAACACGCGGCTGGCGTGGTAATCATCGAACAGCTTGCCGCCAAATTCAAGATAAAGTTTGTCGCCGAACTTGGAGATGCGCTCCTTGATGTGTTCGGATTGGATTTTGAGATACTTCTCGTTGTCGAAACCGTGTTTCATAAAACAAAATATTAAACCCCTCGACATCCGGAAGGCTGCCTTGAGGAGATGATATAAATTAATGAACTACGGGATACAAAAATACATACTTTTCAAAGAATAGCAGACAAAAAACGCGCAACAATATCAACAAAACACATCTAACCGCTAAAAACCAGCCTTTTACAATGTTGAAAAAACACAACATCCTGCACTTTAAAGCAGGAATGGACACGTACAAAACGGTTTTGCCGAAGCTAAAAATCCGGTTTTTTAGCCGACCCTGATTCCAGACAATCAATACCCGGGGAAACACAAATTCCAGTCCAAAATCGGTGAAAATGATAAATCGCCCGGAATTTGCCGATAAACGAAAACAACGCACTGATTGGCAACGCATAACAAAGAATTTCAAAAAGTTGTAAAGAGCTGCGGAAAAGGCATTTTTTGCCCTATCACAACTCCCTGATTTCCATATACCAAATTCCTACCAAAGTTTACTCAAACTCTTATCAAAGTTCTACCAAAGTTCACCACAGTAAAGTTTGATAAAAATTTATCAAAAAGTCGGGTAGAATTTAGAGCGTCCGCGAGGCGGTTTTGCCCGCTGCACAGGTGCATCCGCCTGCAAGCGGACAAGACGGCCGGAAGCGCAACGGGACAGGGGCGTTGGCGCGACAGGACAGGGGCGTCGGCACGACGAGACAAAAAAAATTCGTCTGTTCCAAAACAAAACAGACGCTTCTGCGTTAGTAAGATATGAAAAAAGTATTCTGGATTTCGCTCATCACCCTTTTCACCCTTGCCGCCGCAAGCCTCCTCGTCGTGCAGTACACCCAGATGCGCCGCACCGTTGAGGTGAGCGACAACTTATTCAATATCAGCGTAAACAACGCTATGGACGATATGATTGAGCAGCTCAACCGATTGAAGGTAGAGGACTATATCAGTCAGAACGACCGCTATAAGCTGCTAAAATTCAAGCGCATCGACGAGCTGAACGAGCGTATGCAGAACATCGTCAAGCAGAACTATTCGGTCTTTTACGACACGACGCTTGTACGCGTAGGCATCACTATGATTGACAGCGTCATACTGCTGCCGGGAGCAACCGTGTCGCACAGCGACAGCAGCGCCATCGCCTCCTACAACACGGTGCTTGCCACACGCGACCGCCTGCTCAACAGCCCCGACTTCTACAACCAGTTTGTCACCGACATCAGCGAGTATGTAGTTGACAACATCTTGACTTCCAACACCTTCAACTTCACGTTGCTCGACTCGCTCATCACCGACAAGTTGATGCTCAACGGCGTCGACATTGCACCTTACATCGGCGTCTACGACAATACCAACAACAACTTCCTCTACTGCAACGACGAGGGTAAAGAGCAGAAACTCAGAGAGTCGCCCTACAAATACCGCTTCCACCCCAACGGTATGATGTCGCCCAACGAGTATTTCGTGGTGCTCCAGTTCCCGCTATCGTCGCTGCTGCTAAAGGAGAACTCGACAATCTACTTCGTTATCAGTCTGTTCCTTGTCATTTTCATCCTCTTTTTGTTCCTGCTGTCCATCCGCGCCGTCTTCCGCCAAGAGAAGCTGGACCAGATGAAGTCTGATTTCATCAACAATATGACCCACGAGATCAAGACCCCGATAGCGACCATCAGCCTGGCCTGCGAAATGCTGCAAGACCCCACCGTCAGCACCGACCCGGCCACAAACGGCACCTATATCGGCATCATCAGCGACGAGAACCGCCGTATGCGCGTCCTCGCAGAGACCATCCTGCAAAGCGCCAAGATGTCGAACAAGAACTTTTCGCTCAACCTCAAAGAGCTAAATATCAACGAACTGATAGAGAGCGTCAGCAAGCATTTCCACCTGCGCATAGAGTCGCGCGGCGGCTCGCTGAAGTGCGACCTGCAGGCGCAACCGCCAAACATCTATGCCGACGAACTCCATATCACCAATATGGTCTACAATCTGATAGACAACGCCATCAAGTACTCACCCGAACAGATTGACATTCAGGTAGCCACACGCACCGAAGGCTCCAATACCGTCATCACGGTCACCGACCACGGGCTGGGCATCAGCAAGGAGGACCAGAAGCATATCTTTGAGCGTTTCTACCGCGTGTCGACCGGCAACGTGCACAATGTCAAAGGCTTCGGCATCGGCCTCAACTACGTGTATCAGGTTGTCCAGCTCCACCGGGGCACCGTCACCATCGACAGCACCCCCGGCCAAGGCTCCACCTTCACCGTCACCCTTCCGCAAGAGTGAAACAGATTTTGCCAATCCAAATATTATTTGTAATTTTGCAAATTGAAAACAATAATTTGCTATAAATAATAATGTTCACACAATACGCAGAATCACAATACGACGAGTATGACCAATCAAAGGACATACGCAAAATGCGTGCACGTATCTCGTTCAACCTGCTTAGGCAAATAGCCGACTGGAGGGTAAAAGAAATTACTGTAAAGTGAATTAGAAATGTTGGATGCCAACCATATATACTGCGGAGACTCGCGCGAGCTTCTTAAAGAAATAGAGCCTGATTCGATTGCCTTGTCCTTCTGGTCACCTCCATACTTTCTTGGAAAAGATTACGAACAGGGTGTATCCTACGAACAATGGCAAGCAATGCTTAAAGAGGTCATTTCTCTACATTATGCGATACTAAAGCCTGGTGGATTTATGGTGATTAACATTGCCGACATACTGGCTTTCCAAGACGAGAAAATGCCTCGTATTCAAGC
This sequence comes from uncultured Bacteroidales bacterium, assembly GCA_905236645.1. Taxonomy (GTDB): domain Bacteria; phylum Bacteroidota; class Bacteroidia; order Bacteroidales; family P3; genus Colimorpha. The sequence goes on along the minus strand of CAJOMZ010000003.1, from coordinate 24,809 downwards.
AGACAATCCATCTAACAAGAAATGTTCTGTTACACGCGAAATGGTGTTGGAAGCAAAGCGACTGCATCCTGACTATAATCGCGACCAGTTAGCTGCATACCTTAATTGTAGCGAACAGACAATTGACCGACGTTTAAACGGCAACAACATACGTGGTGGAAAACACGCCGTAGGCACTCACGTAAAACTTGTTGGAGGGCAACTTGAAGATTACGCCTATCAAGCAGGACTCTATCTTTACGACAAACGCGTTTGGCACAAAGATCCTGCTTGGGCAAACAGCAAATGGACCACAAGCACCCTAAAGGCTGTCAGCGAGACAGAAGATCTGTATATATTCTGGAAGCCTGGCGAATACGTCGTGAACAGAGACCGTCTAACACCGACAGAGTGGAAAGAATGGGGACTCAGACAAATATGGGAGATACCAAGCGTCCGGGCAAATGACATCCACCAGGCGATGTTCCCAACAGAGCTTGCCTGTCGTGTAATCAAACTATATACTGATGAGGGTGACACCGTATTAGACCCCTTCATCGGAAGTGGAACCACCGCACTTGCCGCAATCGAAGCAAACAGAAAATATTTGGGGATTGAGCTAATGGAGCAATATGCGGAATTGGCACGCAGTAGAGTTAAAGCACTTCTCAGAACGCCAAAAATAGAATTTGTTTAAAGGTTGGCCCTTTAAAACAGAAACTCCAATCTACTTCAACTCGATATACGGTTCGTAGCAGTGGGCGCCGCAGAGGTAGGTGCCGGGATGGGAGTCGAGGAGTTGCTTGCGGGTGGTGACGGCGAGGGCCGGGTCGTGGTCATAGCGGGCACAGAAATCGGGATAGGGCAGCTGAAGGTCCTGCGCGTGGACCAAATCGCCAACGAACAGGCAGAGGCCGGCCTCGTAGACGGTGTGGCCTGGCGTGTGGCCCGGGGCAAGATGGGTCTTGACACGGCCGTCAATGATAGCGTCGCCGTCCTGGAACAGATTGATTTTATTGGCGTAGCAGGAAAGCACCTGCTTCCACAAGCCGTTCTGCGCGGCCATAGGCCCGTCGTCGCTCCAGGCGTTAAATTCCTCTACCGACAGGTAAATCGCCGCATTTGGGAACACGGGCTGCCCATTCTTCAGCAGGCCGCCGATATGGTCAGGGTGCAGGTGCGTAAGGCACACAGCATCAACCTCCTCCGGTTTCACGCCGAGCTTTTTCAGCTGACGGAGCAGGGCGCCGCCGTTCCCTTCACCCAGTCCGGCATCTATAAGGACATCATAGTCCTTGCCATCATAGTAGTAGCCCGACATCCTGAGCAGGAATACGTTTATAGCCGACGGGCTTGAGCCGTCGGGCATCAGCGTAGCCAACAGGCTGTCGTTGTACGACCCCTTGAACAAGTCGACAGACATCCTGTTGACGAGGTCGGGAATGGCAATGACCTCCATATCGTCCATTTCGCTGAGAATGTGGCAAGCAGCCAAAGCCGCCGTATCAGCCGCCGTGTCGGTTTCACCTGCCGGCTGCTGTTTGCCCTTGCATCCAGCAAGGAGCATCGCCGACAAAAAAAAGATAAAAAACTTGTATTTCATAATCTTGACATTTTACATCATAGCCCAGAAGAGAAGCCCTCCCGAAACAATAACACCACTGACAAACAAGTCAATAAGACAGAAGCCCATAATATCCTTGGCGCTGAGTTTGGCAATGGCCAAAGCCGGCAACGCCCAGAAGGGCTGAATCATATTGGTCCAGGCATCGCCCCAGGCGATAGCCATACCCGTCAGGCCCGGATCCACGCCCAGCTCGGCGCCGGCAGTGAACATAATCGGAGCCTGAATAGCCCAGTGGCCGCCGCCCGACGGCACAAACATATTTAGCAGCGCCGCGCAAAGGAAAGTGAGCAGCGGATATGTCACTGGCGAAGAAATACTTATGCAGGCATTGCTGATAACCGTGCCGAAGCAGATGCCACTCTCCCCCACCCCCGTAATGATGCCCATAATGCCGGCATAGAACGGGAACTGCAGTATGATGCCCGCCGCCCCCGACGCTGCCTTGCCGAAGGCCCGCACGTATGCCACCGGCGTGCCGTGGAACAGGATGCCGAGGAAAAGGAATATCATAATGACCGAGCCCAGGTCGAACGCCCCGCCCCTGAACACCAGATTGACAATCAGATAGGCGATACCCAGCGCGGCAATGAGCCAACTCAGCAGACGGCTGTTCTCCAGCTTCTCGGCCGGTGTCTCGGCCTTGCGCTTCTCCACAGGGGCTTCCTCCACCAGCAGCTCCGGGTCAACCGTCACCACCTGGCTACCCTTGGGGTGCATCATAGCGTTGACCGCTGTGATAGCGATGATTACAAGCACAACCATAGCGATATTGAACGGATGCAGAATGGTATCCGAAATGGCTATCGGGTCGACGATAGCGCCATTGGTGGCCGCCGCAAGGTCAGGCCCAGGGGTAGCCAGCTTGAGCGGCACCGAGCCCGACAGACCCGCGTGCCACACCACAAAGCCGCTGTAGGCCGACGCTATCAGCAGGCGGTAGTCGACGCCCGGCAGCCGCCGCGCGATATCCTTGGCAAAGATAACGCCCACAATCAGGCCGAAGCCCCAGTTGAGCCAGCAAGCCACTGCCGACACCGCCGTAACCAGAGCGATGGCGGCCACAGGCGTTTTGGGCAGCGATGCAAGCCAGGCAATGCCGCGCTTGAGCGACGGAGCCGACGCCAGCGCCGAGCCCGACACCAGCACCAAGGCCATCTGCATTGCAAAGGCCAGCAGGCCCCACACGCCGCCACCCCAGTTGGCGACGACTTCGACGGGCGTTTGGCGGCAGATAGGCATAGCCAGCAGCGCCGCTGTAAAAGTCAGGATGATGGCAAAGAGGAAAGGCTCGGGCATCCATCGCTGCACAAGTTTCACCGAGCCGTTTATAAGTTTCTGGAACAAGGCTATAAAGGTTTGAGGGTTAAAGGGATTGAAGGTTGAAGGGGTTTAAGGTTGGATGGGTTGAGGGTTGGAAATCAGCGCGGGTCGGACATAGCGGTGACGCGGGCTGCATCGGCCACGTATGAGGCGGCACAGACCGACTGCTGGCTGTAGAGGCCGGCATAGACCTCGTTGGGATAGAGCTTCGACAGGGTCTGCACGTAGGCGTCAATCTGCTTGGCCACAGCCATTTGCTGCGTCTTGCGCATACGCATTCCCTTCACCACGGCGTTGTAGAAGTCAGGCACAGCCTGGCGATAGTAGGCGCACATATCGTCGTCCGACGCATTATCCTTGCCGCCAAACTTCTTCTGCCACAAGTCACGCCCTGTCGAATCGGCGTCGCTATAGAGCCTTTCTATCTGGCTTTCAACGTCATTATACTGCTCCATCAGTTTCTGGTATTTCTCGTCCTTGCCCAGTCGCTCGATGGTCTTGTAGTAACGGTCCTCCATCTCGGAGGCATATTTCAGGGCCAGCTCCTGCTGCTCCTCTTCCGACATAGCGTCGAACTGCTCCTGCGTTATGCCGAACTCTTTGAGCAGCTGCTCGTCGAAGGCGAAATAGCGGCCATAGCCGTTCTGCGAGGCAATGGCAGCATAGCCTCCGGCGCCGGCCACTGCAAGCTGGGCCAGATAGCTGGTTGTCGGGTTGGCCAGCATCTTGAGCGTGCGCGGATTGGCGCGATGCGACTCGCACAGATACTCGGCCAGCTGCTGGGGTTGCGGCATCGTGGGCACCATAGCCATCACCTTTTCGGGTGTCAGCTCCTCATCCTTGTCGGAGTTCGCCGTGTTGCTTTCGTCTTTCTGTTCCTGTCCCTGCGACTGGTTCTGATTGTTGCCCAGTGCGTTGTTGATTGTCTGCGATGCTTTCTCTTTCAGCCTCTTGCCTATGGCGCCGCCTATCTGGGCCTGAGCGAAAGAGGCTACGGTCAGCATTGCCAGAACGATAACGATTTTTTTCATAATGGATAAAGATTTGGATTATTGGTAATGTGTTTGTTATTTCTCCGTTTCCGATGCCACGATCAGCGGCAGCAGCATCTGTTCGAACACGTCGCGGCGCACGATGCGGTAGTGCTGGCGGTAGGTCTCGTTGAACAGGCGGCTGTGGTGCTGCGCATAATGGCCCGACTTGATGGCCTGCTCAATCAGCTGGTAATCTTCATCATAGTTGAGCGGCTTCGCGCAATGAGGATTTCCCAGAAGTGCCAGCAGCTGCTGCCAACGGCTGTGCCATTGCTCGGCGTCGTAATCGACCGGCTGCGAGCTCTGCAGCATTGCCGACACCATTGTGGCAAGAGGGATAATGCCCTGCCGCACATAGCCAATGTCCACGCGGACATAGTTGTTCCTGAGCAGAGGGTAATAGAACAGGGGGCGCTGCCAATCGGTGCTGTCGGCCGAGCGGATTTCGGCCTCGATATATCGCGCCGCCGCCGCCGAATCGCTCATAAGGTGCTCCAAACCAAAGCAATCCTGGAAGCAATACTTGTATACATCGCGCAGCTGCGACTGCGGATAGTCGAGCATATATTGGCACAACCGGCATTCATCCCATTCGAAATAGTTTGGCCTGTAGCAAGCTTCAAGTTTGTCCTGCCAACTGCCCTGCGCCAGGGCGCTGCCGAACGGCACAAGGAGAACAAGCAGAAAAAGCCACTTCCGGACCATACGCTCGTTGTCCAGTTGTTGTCCAGTTGTTGACCAGTTGTTGTCCAGTCAATGACTGGACAACAACTGGACAACAACTGGACAACAACTGGACAACGAGCGGTGTTGGTACGTCGAGGGAGCGAAGTTGTATGTAGTAACGACCCTATTTTCATCTTTTTAGGCACGGCGTTGAATAGTTAATGTTTATTAAATGATTTTGCAAAGGTACAAAAACTTTTCATTTCTTTGTATTTTTGCATTGCTTTTTTCACCGCGCATATCGCGTTCAACACTCAACTACAATACTTTAACATTACATTCAGATGCTTTTTACAGGCAAAAAACGACTAATGCTTTTTCTGCTGCTGCTCGCCTGCGGCACGGCGGCGGGCCAGAGCTATACCGTCAGCGGCACCGTTGTCGACTCGCTGAGCGGCGAGACGCTGATCGGCGCGGCGGTGATGGACCTGCGCACCGGCAAGGGGGCGCTGACCAACGCGCAGGGGCGCTTCTCGCTGACGCTGAAGAGCGATTCGGTGCGGCTGCGCGTCACATACGTAGGCTACCAACCTGTCTTTGAGGACATTCTGCTGAAGAGCAACCAAAAGCGCACCTTCCGTATGCAGTCGAGCACCGAGCTGAAGACCGTCGTGGTCAAGAGCGAACGGGTGAACAATGTGCGCTCGTCGCAGATGAGCGCCATCGACCTACCCGTCGAGCAGCTCAAGTCGGTGCCCGTCCTCTTCGGCGAGGCCGATTTGGTGAAAGCATTGCAGCTGCTGCCCGGCGTGCAGAGCGGCTCGGAGGGCAACAGTGGCTTCTATGTGCGCGGCGGCGGCCCCGACGAGAACCTCTTTCTGCTCGACGGGGTTCCGCTCTACAATGTGAGCCATCTGGGAGGCTTCTTCTCGGCCTTCAACACCGACGCCGTCAAGGGCGTGACCCTCTACAAAGGCAGCTTTCCCGCCCACTTCGGCGGCCGCCTGTCGAGCGTGCTCGACGTCACCACCAACAACGGCAACGACAAGCAGCTGCACGGCAACGCCTCGATAGGCTTCATCTCGGCCAAGCTCAGCGTCGAGGGCCCCGTCAAGAGCGAGCGCACCACCTTCTGTCTTTCGGGGCGTCGCACCTACGCCGACATCCTGCTGCAGCCTTTGGTCAGGCGGCTTGCCGACCGCAGAGAGTACAATCTGCGCGCCGGCTACTATTTCTATGATGTCAACGGCAAGCTGACGCACCGCTTCAGCGACCGCAGCCGCCTGTTTGCCAGCTACTATATGGGCTCGGACGTGGTCTACAGCCGCATCCGCACCCTTGCCACCGACGTGCAGGAGCAGTATCTCAACTTCGACACGAAGTGGGGCAACATCGTGGCCTCGGCACGCTGGAACTACGAGCTTACGCCCAAGCTGTTTATGAACATCACCGGCGCCTATACGCGCTACAGCAACACGGTGGGCGTCGACTACGAGACCGTCACCCTCGCCACCGAGGAGCAGGAGAGCGCCACGTCGGAGTTTGATATGGACTATATCTCGCGCATCAACGACCTGAGCCTGAGGGCCGACTTCGACTTTACGCCCAATCCCGACCACCTGATAAAGTTTGGCTCGTCGATGGTCCACCACGTTTTCCTGCCCGAAGTGTCGAGTGCCCACCTCAATGCCTACAACGCTGATTTGATGAACAATTCGATGGTCATCGACACGTCGGTCAACTCGGGTTCCATCCTTGCCGAAGAGCTGACGGCATACGCCGAAGACGACTGGAGCATCAGCGAGACCGTCAAGCTCAACTACGGTCTGAACCTCAGCGGTTTCGCCGTCGAGCACACGTTCTACCCCACCCTGCAGCCCCGCCTGTCGGGACGCGTAATGCTGGGCGAAGGGTTCTCGCTGAAAGGCGGCTACGCCTATATGACTCAGTTTATGCACCTGCTGTCGACCACAAGCGTAAGTATGCCCACCGACCTGTGGGTGCCAGTGACGAGCGATGTGCCGCCGATGTATGCCCACCAGGTGGCCTGCGGCGTGTTCTACGAGGCCGGAGGCATAGGCGACGTCTCGGTTGAAGGCTACTATAAGAAGATGCATAACCTGCTGGAATACAAGGATGGCGCCACCTTCTTCGGCAGCAGCGAGAGCTGGGAGGAGAAGGTTGTGCTGGGCGACGGCTGGGCCTACGGGGTCGAGTTCCTGCTGCAGCGCAATGTGGGCAACCTTACGGGCTGGATAGGCTACACGTGGAGCAAGACGATGCGCCAGTTCGACCGCCCGGGGCAGGTGCTCAACGAGGGCAAGCCCTTCCCTGCAAAGTACGACCGTCGCCACGACATCAGCATCGTGCTGAGCTACAAGGTCAACGACAAGATGGACTTCAGCGCCACCTGGGTCTACAGCTCGGGCAACGCGGCCACGCTGAGCCTGCAGGAATATGCCGAGGCGCAGCAGACGGCCAACGACTATGCCAACGTTGACCCCGAGGGCTGGGGCGGCTACCTCTCGTACCCGTCGGGGCGCAACAACTTCCGTATGCCCGACTATCACCGTATGGATATCAGTGCCAACTTCCACCGCAAGTTCCGCCGCTGCAGCCGCACCATCAACGTGAGCGTCTACAATCTCTACAACCGCAAGAACCCTTATATGATCTACGAGAGCCACGAATACACCTACAAAGACTACAACGGCGCCCTGGTGCAACTTTCGATCTTCCCCATACTGCCCTCGGTGGCGTATACGTTGAAGTTTTAGGGTTGGAAGGTTTTAGAGTTGAAAGTGTTTATGGTTTAATTGTTTAAAAGTTGAAAGGTATTGGAAATATGAGTAAAGCAAGATATATTATCCTGATTGTATGCGTGCTGTTCTGCTCGTGCGAAAAGGTGATGGAGTTCGACATCGAGGAGAGCGAGCGGATGGTGGTGGTCAACGCCCTGCCGTCGACCGACAGCCTGCTTTTCGTCAACATCACATACAGCCGCTTCTTCCTCGACAACCAGCCCTTTGTCGCCGTGACGGATGCCACCGTGAGCATCGATGTGAACGGCACGACTATGGCCTCGACGGGTCGCGACGGGGCGAACTACCTGTTCGGCTACACGGCCACGGCGGGCGACACGCTGACGCTGCACGTCAGCACGACATCGTTGGCGGCACGCGCGTCGTGCCTATGCCTGATATGCTGCCACCGCTGGCTGAGATAGACACGCTGCAGCCCGTCACCGCCGGCGAGATAACCTTTACGCTCAACGACCCCGCAGCGATGGCGAACTACTACTACATCTACATTGAGGAGCGCGACAGCGGCACGCGATGGAACGGATGGCTTGAGAAATGGGACACCATAGACACCGTAAGGCACCCTGTCTTCACTTGCCTCAACACCGAGATAACCAACCCTGAGGTCAACGCTGTCGAGGGTTTTATGGACTATTTCACAGGCCTTCTCTTCACCGACAGGGACATTGACGGTCGGAGCTACGAGACCACCCTGTCGCTGATAATGCTGAAAGACACCGCCGAACATCCGCTACAGCGCGAATACACTCTGATTGTAGAAGCCTTGAGCCCTGAGGCTTACAGATACACCAAAGAGGTTATGGCGGCACGCGATATGGGCAGCTATTTCGCAGAGCCGGCGCGTGTATACAGCAACCTCAGCAGCGGCGTGGGCATCTTTGCCGCCATAGCGCGGCGGCAATACCCGCTGACTTTTGTATACAAAGAATTGGAAGAAGATTAGGGCCAAAGACTTGCATATCCGTTTTTTTGTGTATCTTTGCAGTCTATAGCATTATAACACATTACGGTTATGTCATTAACAAACAAATTATTACCCCCCCCTAACGGCGATTAGGCGGCTGATGGGGTTGGCACTGGCGACGGCCTTTTTGACCGTCGGATGCCAGAAAGAGAAAGAGGGGCTCCTGCGCCTTACGGCAGAAGGTATGGGAGGCGACAATTCCAAAATGTATATCGACGGCTCGAATGCGACGAAAGCCCATTGGATGGACGGCGACGCGGTGAGCATCAACGGCACGGCCCACACGGTCGCGACCAGTGGCTCGGATGCCACTGTGACCGATGTGGCCAGAGCCGACAACTATGCCATCGTCTTTCCCGCCGGCATCTACCGCTCGCAGGCAGGCAGCAACGTGACGGTGCATCTGCCTGAGGTTTACCACTACCGCGTGGACGGCAGCGGACGTCAGGTGCTCGACGCGCCGATGGCCTACTACGGCGACCCCGACGGCGGCACGGCACAGCTCAAGCACCTTACCGGCAGCATTGCCATACAGCTGAAGCTGTCGTACAACGCTCTCGAAAACTACATAGACAGCATCATCGTGTCGAGCGTCGACGGTAGCGGCGAGGCTCAGTATGACTTGAGCGGCGACTTCAACATCGACCTTTCAAGCATCGGCACATACTCCGGCAGCAATACGACCGGCGGCAACAACAGCGTGGCAATGGTGTTCGACCAGACCGAACTGCAAATCACCAATTCGGGCACCAAGACTGTGCAGATACCCGTACCCACCACGGCTGCAGCCACGCACTACAAGGTCCGCATCGTGGGCCACCGCAGCGGCAACAGCGCTACACCCAAGTTCGTATACGAGAAGACGCAAGCCACCGGCGGGCAGCTGGGCAGGGCTGTACTTGCCTACATACCGCCCATCGACATAAAGGCCGAGGTGAACCCTGACATCACCGCTATGGCGCCTTTCGAGACGGAAACCATCGGTGGCACCGAATACTGCCTTATCAACAATGCCATCGATTTCCGCATAATGTGCTACAGCACCAAGACTTATGGAAGCCCGTATCGCTCGAAGAACTACCGCATAGCGAACGACATCGATATGGCTGGCGTGACGGTGATGCCACTGACGGCATACGTGGGCACTGTCGACGGCGGCAGCCACACTGTCAGCAACCTGCGCATTGCATCCAGCGATCAACATTCAGGCTTTATCGGCACCCTGTCAGGCGGCTCGACAACAGTGCGCAACATCACCTTCGACGGCCTCACGGTAAATCCACAGAGTTCAGGCACAAATTATGTCGGCGCCATTTGCGCCAACGTGGGCAGCAACCAGCCGCTGACAATCGAGAATGTGACTGTCAACGATTTCCGCATCGACCATTCAATCAATCTGCACTATGCAATCGGCGCTTTTGTCGGGAGTATGTATGCAAATGTTACAATAAGGAACAGTTCCGTAGACTTTGCCGACGGACAGACGATAAATGTTGAAAAGTCCTCCTTGTACGCCAACGTCTATGTGGGAGGCATTATCGGCTACCGGTCCGGCTACAATTTCACGACCGAAAACACCACGGTGAACCTCAATACTCTTACCGTTGTTCATCATTCAGACGACGGTGATGTCTATTTCGGCGGTGTGTGCGGCCACGGGCCTACAACAAATAACACCAACACAAGCACTGCCGTCAGCGGCACGGTGACGGTGACAGGAGCCGACGGCCACGTGCACACCGGCAAGGCTCTTGGCGACAATGCCTCGGCCTCGTTTGCAGGTGTCAACACCGATGCCCTGACCATCAACGGCGAATAACCTTAACAGACATATGATATGAAAACAAAGGAAGAATATAAAGCACCCGAGCTGACAGTGGTCAGCTTCAAGGTGGAGCAGGGCTTCACCGCATCAGGGCCACTCTTTGACCTCAGACTGTGGGAGATGGGAATAGGCGAAGACGACGTGGAAGACTATAGTGTTCACGACTCGTGGCACCAGAGCGACGGCTTCTGGGACTGATTCCCTATACAATGCTCTGTTTCAGTTGCTCCACATAGTTGTTGATGCGCTGCATCTGCCCGGGGATGTCGATACCCTGCGGGCACTCGCTGACGCAGTGGTTGCAACCGATGCAATGGTCGGCCTGTCGGAAGGAAGGCACAGCGCGGTCGTAGCCTATAAGGAAGGCACGGCGGCTTTGGCGGAAGGCGCGTTTCTCTTCCGAGTCGGTTCCGATGTCGTTCATCACTTTACCCTCGTTCAGGCACTTGTTGTAGTGGGCGAAGACCGTCGGGATGTCGATGCCGTAGGGACAGGGCATACAGTATTTGCAGCCCGTGCAGGGCACGGTCTTGAAGTTGGCATAGACGTCGGCTATCTCCTCAAGCAGTTTCAGTTCGTCGTTGCTTAGTGGCTTGTGGGGCGAATAGGTGCGGATATTGTCCTGCAGGTGCTCCATATAGGTCATACCGCTAAGGACGGTGAGCACGCGGGGCTGGTTGCCGGCGAAGCGGAAGGCCCACGAAGCCACCGATGCTTGCGGGTCGCGACTTTTAAGCATTTCCACAGCGTGGTCGTTGAGGTTGACCAGCTGGCCGCCCAACAGGGGTTCCATAATGAAGGCCGGGATGTTACGTTTTTCAAGCTCGCCATAGAGGTAGCTTGAGTTGGTGTTGCGCTCGTTGATAAGCTTGGCGTGGTTCCAGTCTACGTAGTTGTGTTGTATCAGCACGTGGTCCCAATGATATTTGCCCTCGTCCTGGAGCGACAGCAGATAGTCGAACGCCTTAATGTCGCCGTGATACGAGAAGCCAAGGTTGTGGATGTGGCCTTTCTCGCGTTCCTCGCACAGGAAGTCGAGCATCCCGTTATCGAAAAAGCGGCGTTTGAGACACTCAAGGGCGTCAATGTCGTTGCCGGCCTCATCACGAGCCGACATACCGATGCCGTGCAGCATATAGTAGTCAAGATAGTCCACCTGCAGACGCTTCATCGAGTTGTGGTACAGCTCCATACTTTTGTTGCGGCTCCACGTGCTTGGAGCAAAGTTGGAGAGTTTTGTTGAGACATAGTATTCGCTGCGCTTGTGACGGCTCAGGGCTATGCCGGCGGCCTGCTCGGAGCGGCCCTTGCAGTAGGGCGGTGCGGTGTCGAAGAGGTTGACACCGTGCGCAATGGCATAGTCTACAAGCTCGTTTATAGCATTCTGGTCAAGTTCGGAATTCTGCTCGCGGCCGCTCGTGCCGTCGACAGTGGGGAAACGCATACAGCCGTAGCCCAGAAGCGATACCAGCTCGCCGTGCAGGTTCTCACGCATAGTCATCTTGTCGGTAGGCACCTCGCCAAGGCTCACTCCTTCGGTGCGGGTCTCGTTTTTCGGTGTACAGCCGGCAGCGACGGCGGCCGTAGCAACAGCACCGGCACCTGCCATTTTTATGAAATTACGTCTATCCATTGGTGTTGAAAGGTCTTATCATCAGATGGTTAAATTCTTTTTATCGGATAATCAAAACAGATGACCGCCGAATGTGGTGTTGTGGTAATACAAAGGACTGCCGTAGGGAGCTCCGAAAAACAGCGGGCCAAAGGCACCGGTTCGGTCGTCGATAATAGTCATCTGCAAGTCAAGGTAGCTGTCTTCGCCTATGCGATAGCGCATAGCCGCCGAGAACGCTGTGGCATCAAGCATCACCGGCCTGTCGCCGAGCATCCACGGGTTGATGATTATCCCCGATGCCAGACTGCCGCCAAAATGAAGCAGTGACGCTGCGACCCATAGTCGGTCGTTGACCTTGTAGGTTGCCGCCACCTCTAACGCCGCAGCAGCAGCGTTGTAGTTGCGGAGCGGAACCAGACTGCGCGGATTGCTGCCCCTGAAGGTGTAGCTGCCGGCACCAAACGAGAAAGAGTTGAGCAACGATGCCGACGCACTGATTTTCAGTCGTTCATTCGGCTTGAATATCACGGTTGGCTTTATGCCATAGAGCGATGCCGAGCCGAAGTTGCTGCCCACAACGGCACCGCCCATAGAGAGATGGTATTCCCACTTCTGCAACGTGTCGGCCTGGCTGCGTATAGACTTCGGTGAAAAGAGCGACAGATCGTCGGACATACTTACAATCGAATCTGTCTGCGCCGATGCCGGGAACGGCATCACTGCAAGGAGTGCTGCCAACAACAACAAGCGTTTCATATAAAGAGTGTTATGTTTCATAATGTCAAAAATATTTCCATTTCCAATTCTGTTCCTAAGCAAACAGCGCCCTGAACGCATCTTCGATCACCGAGACTTCCACTATCTCTATTCCGAAGCGTTTCTTGTTGAGCGAGCGTGCGTTGTATTTCGATACAAATATCTTCTCGAATCCCAGGCGGTCGGCTTCGGCGATACGGTGCTCCACACGGCTCACCGACCTCACCTCACCGCTCAAGCCCATCTCGGCAGCAAAGCAGTAGCGCGGCGAGATAGGCATATCCACGTTGGACGACAGCACCGAGCAAGCCACGGCAAGGTCTATTGCAGGGTCGCTTACACGGATGCCACCGGCGATGTTAAGGAACACGTCCTTGGCTCCAAGCTTGAAGCCGCATCGCTTCTCGAGCACCGCCAGCAGCATCGACAGGCGTCTGAAGTCGAAGCCATTGGCATTCCTCTGCGGGGTGCCGTAGACTGCCGAGCTGACAAGCGACTGCACCTCGATGAACATCGGCCTCACCCCTTCAAGCGTCGCCGCCACAGCACAGCCGCTCAGGGTCTCGTCCCTCTGCGACAGCAAGAACTCAGACGGGTTCTCCACCTCGCGCAAGCCGTCGCCCTGCATCTCGAAGATGCCTATCTCGGCCGTCGAGCCAAAGCGGTTCTTCAGCGAACGCAGCATACGATAGCCGTAGTTGCGGTCGCCCTCAAACTGCAGCACGCAGTCCACAATATGCTCCATCACCTTGGGCCCGGCCAGATTGCCGTCCTTGGTGATATGGCCAACCAGCAGCACCGGCACACCGCTCTCCTTGGCATAGCGCTGGAACTCAGTGGTGCACTCGCGTATCTGCGATATGCTGCCTGCCGACGAATCTATCGTCTCGGTGCATATTGTCTGTATCGAGTCAACTATCAGAATGTCGGGCTGCACGGCGTCGATATGTTCCATAATACGCTGTGTCACAGTCTCACTGACAACATACAGCTCGCCGTCATCCGTTCTCCGTTCTCCATTCTCCGTCAGACGGTCTGCACGCATCTTTATCTGCTGCTCACTCTCTTCGCCGCTGACATAGAGTATCTTTTTGCCAGGAATGGACAATGCTGTCTGAAGCAGCAACGTCGACTTTCCGATGCCCGGCTCGCCGCCAAGCAACAGCAGCGACCCCGGGACGATACCGCCGCCCAGCACACGGTCGAACTCACCGCAACCAGTGGCAATCCTTACCGTCTCGCTGGTCGAGATGTCCTGTATACGCTTCGGTATCGCCTTCCGCTCTGCACTCTCCGCCCTACGCTTGCCACTCTCCGCCCTCACCACCTCTTCGGTAAAAGTGTTCCACTTGCCGCATTCAGGGCACTTGCCGAGCCACGTGCTCGACTGATAGCCGCACTCGCTGCAGAAAAAATATGTCTTTGACTTTGCCATAGAGGGTTTGTGAGTTTAAGGTTATAGGGGGTTATAGGTTAAAATTCATCTATTACTTTGTCGACTCTGTACAGCTTGTCGCCGCGGTGCACGGGTTCCGATGTCGCGAAGCTGAAGCGGTCGCTCTGACGCACCTCGGGCACGGCATCGCGTTCCAAGCGCAGTTCCTCAACGGTGGCACGATACACTCCCGTCGTCTCGCCAATCACCATCACTTCGTCGCCGGGCCGCAACACTTCGGCGGTCTGCATCTGAGCCTCGGCAACACCGATGCGGTTAAAATAGTTCTTCACCAAGCCAAGATAGACCTTGTTCTCGGTAGCCTGACTGCCATAGCGCTCTGTCCATTCGCCCATCTTGCGGCCCATATAGTAGCCGTCCCAGAAACCGCGGTTGAACACCGTCGCCAGCCGCTGCTTCCAGTCGGCTATGCGCTCCTGCGTGTAGCTGCCGTCGGCAATGGCCTGCAATGCCTCGCGGTAGCACTCGGTGACGGTCTTCACATAGTCGGCGCTCCGCCCGCGGCCTTCAATCTTCAGCACCCGCACGCCGGCCTTCACTACTTTGTCCAAGAAGTCAATGGTACACAGATCCTTTGGCGACATAATGTATTTGTTGTCGACCACGAGCTCCGTGTCCGACTCAAGGTCCTTGACTAAATATTCCCTGCGGCACAGCTGCAGGCAGGCGCCGCGGTTGGCGCTATAGTTGTAGTTGTCGAGACTCAGATAGCACTTGCCGCTGACGCTCATACACAGCGCTCCGTGGGCAAAGACCTCTATCTGAACCAGCTCACCCTTGGGCCCGCGGATATCGTTGTCGCGTATAAACTGCACTATCTCCGCCACCTGGCTCAGCGGCAGCTCGCGTGCAGTGACCATCACGTCGGCAAACTGCGCAAAGAAGCGCACCGCCTCGGTGTTGCTTATGTTGCACTGGGTCGAGATATGCACCTCCACGCCGACGCTGTTCGCATAGGTAATCACCGCCATATCGCTGGCAATGACGGCACTCACCCCCACCCGCTTGGCGGCATCCACCAGCCTGTGCATCTCGTCTATCTCGCCGTTGTAGATGATAGTGTTGACCGTCAAGTAGGTGCGCACGCCGGCGCTATGGGCTATAGAGCAAATCCGCTCCAAGTCCTCCAGCGTGAAGTTGGCCGCCGAGCGCGACCGCATATTCAGGTTGCCGATGCCGAAGTACACGGCATCAGCCCCGCCCTGTATTGCCGCCTGAAGGCTCTCATACGAGCCCACCGGTGCCATTATCTCTATCTTGTCAGCCATTCTCCGATTATCTTGTCTGCTTTTTCAACAATCATTTCAACGTCTGTCGGCATACGGCCATCGCTGTCCGCTGCCTGTCTCAATTCTCAAACTTCAGTCCCTTCAGGAACTCGGTGCAGTCCTCGAAGGTTGCAAAGGTATGCTCCTCGGGCACCACCTCGGGTATAAGCTTCATAGTCTTAAGCATATACATAGGCTGCGGCTGGATGATGGTCATCAGCACCATAATGCCCTTGGCCTGCAATTCCTTGACAGCCGTCTCCATAGCATAGAGACCCGACTGGTCCATAAAGCTTACCAGACGCATACGGATAATGACCACCTTGGCGTCGTCGGGTATGTCGCCCATAACCTCCTGGAACTTGGTTATGGAACCGAAGAATATCGGGCCGTTAAGACGCTGTATGTAAATATGCTTCAGCATTTCGTCCGTAATGCCGCCCTCATCGCTCCAGGGCTTGCTCTTGTCGAAGTTGGCCTGTGGCGGAGCAGGGAGCCCTTTGCGCAAGTCGCTGTCAGTCATCACCGACGAGCTATAGCCGCCCTCTACCAGGTCGCTGGCACGCTTCATAAACAGCACGCAGGCAATCACCATACCGATGCCGACGGCAGTCAGAAGGTCGACAAACACCGTCAACAGAAACACGACGATGAGCACAAACGCATCGGCCTTCGGAATCTTCAGCAGGTCGCGGAAGCCCTTGAAGTCTATGATGCCCCAGCCAACCGTGATAAGGATGCCCGCAAGCACCGACAGCGGCACATACTTGACCAGACTGCCCAGACCCAGCAGGATAGAGAGCAGCAGCAGCGAATGCACCATACCGCTCAGCTGTGTGCGGCCGCCGCTCTTCACGTTGACGACGGTACGCATCGTGGCACCGGCGCCGGCAATGCCGCAGAACAGACCGCTTATCATATTGCCTATACCCTGACCGACAAGCTCCCTGTTGCTGTTGTGGTGCGTCTTCGTTATGTTGTCGGCCACCACCGAAGTCAGCAGCGTGTCTATCGAGCCCAGACCCGCCAGCGTCAAGCCAGGTATTATGCTGGCTTTCAGCACACCAACCCAATCTATGCCGGCCAGTTCAATGCCCTCTTTGGCAAAGAACGGCACTGGCAGACCGGCGGGAATGCTACCGATAGTCAACTTCTCGGGCAGGTCGACAAACAGCGACACCACCGTCATAACCACCAGAGCCACAAGGGTTGCGGGAATCTTCTTGCTAAGCAGAGGGAACAGATAGATGATGGCAATGGTGCCCAGGCCCAGCCACAGCGCGTTGAGCGAAATGCCTCCGGCCACGCGCGACGGCAGCTCGGTAATCATTTCGATAGTCATCACAGGCGACTTCAGGCCCACCAACGGATAGAGCTGCTGCAGGATGATAATCACGCCGATACCGCTCATAAAGCCCGACAGAACGGGATAAGGTATGTAGCGCACATACTTGCCTATCTTGATGATACCGAACAGAATCTGGAACAGGCCGCAGAACATACCGGCCATCGACATAGCTATCAGCACCTCGCTGAACGAGCCCTGCGACGAGGCCCAGACGCCGGAAATGAGCGACGCCGTAATGACCGTCATCGGACCCGTGGGGCCGCTGATTTGCGAATGCGTGCCGCCAAACAGCGCCGCGAAGAAGCCAAGCAGAGTGGCTCCCACCAGGCCCGCCAGGGCGCCCATCGAACTGGCAGCCGGGTCGTCGATGCCGCCAAAGGCCTGTATGCCGAACGCCAGCGCCAACGGCAAGGCCACAATACCCGCCGTTATGCCACCGAAAATATCACCTTTCAGGTTCTTTGTAGTCAAAAATGCCATACACTTTCGTTTATATCGTTTGTCCTGAATGAATTAACATAAACAACACTATTCTTGTTCATTCTGCAAAAATAAACAAATAATATGAAGTGACGAAAAATATTTTTGCATTCGTATGCAAAACAGACCCCACCCACAAAAACAAATCGGTTACGCCACAGGTTAAAAAAACGACTATCCACATTATTCCGCTAAAGCCTCGGAGAGGCTTAATTTCAATAACCCCACACAAGAAAATCTCCGATTTTCGCAGTGTGGGGATCGGAAACAACCCTATAAATGCGTCTCGAAGAGACGCGACTTCACTGACATTTGCAGATAATCAACTTGCCACTGAAAAAAACTGCGATATAGAAGCCGTTTGGCCCGAAAACGCACGCAAATCAAGCCACAATCCACCCAGGCTGCCCCCAAAAACCGGCAAATCACGACCGCTACCGACACCGGTTCCGCCCCCTACCAACTCCGTCCGTTGTACAATACTTGTACAATACTTGTACAATACTTGTACAATACTTGTACAATATATGTACAATTGGTAAACGTACAAATATTGTACAAATATTGTACAAGTATTGTACAACGAACGGAGTTGGTACCTTGAAGGTCTGGGAATGAGGCGGTTATGAAACAAGGCAAAAACAAGGCCATTTTCGACGTAAACCACTGCAAGTATGATACTTACACCGAAATTGACACAAAAAGGGCTTTGGGGAGACGGTTTT
Organism: uncultured Bacteroidales bacterium; assembly: GCA_905236645.1. Taxonomy (GTDB): domain Bacteria; phylum Bacteroidota; class Bacteroidia; order Bacteroidales; family P3; genus Colimorpha. Next base: position 6,924 of record CAJOMZ010000003.1, on the reverse strand, counting down.
TTGACGCGGATTGATTTTTGAACACAGATTGGTTTTTTGAACACGGATTGGGCGGACGGAACGGATTGCTCGATGGAATCTCGCAGATGAAACGGACGATGATGTTCGGAAAAATCCGAGCAATCAGGTCAATCCGTGGTCAATAAACAGTTACAGGCATTTTGGCAGGCAGATGAAATTTATTTTGCCAGTCCAAAAAGAAGTCGTGACTTTGCACACCGAAAACAGATGTTTATCATAAAAACAAACAGATTGTAAAAGATAACATATTAATAACATAGCGTTTGCTATTGTCCCGACCAGTCTGAAACGTAGGAAACTTCAGATTGGTTACTTTTGTGGATGACAATGCGCAAATGCTCGTGTAGTTAGCGAGCATTTTGTCTATCCACAAAAGGTGATTCCTACGACCGCAGACTGGAGACGAGATTGCTCGCCTTCTTTTTTTGTCTGCGGTCGTCGGATTCGGTAGGGGCTTACCCCCGTGCAAGCCCGCGGCCAAAAGGGATTCGGTAGCAAGCCTCAAAAAGCAACCACTATGCAGATTCACATTGGCAACCTTATCCGCGACGAGCTGCGCCGACAGGGGCGCACCAACGCCTGGCTGATGGACCGCATCGGCGTGTCAGAGCGCACGCTGCAACGCCTTTTCAACAAGCCCAGCATCGACACCCAGCAGCTTTGCCTCATCAGTTCTGTTCTCCAAACAGATTTCTTCCGCTTTTATTCCGATGCACTCTCTGCCCCGTCAAATGATGCCACCCGACACGATTTGACACCTTCGGATTGAAAAAACAGATATACTTTTGCACTCTGAAACAATTGCAACAACTTGCAGTTTGACATTAGAATTATCAACTTTAAAACAATTAAAATGAAAAAAGTAATGTTTGTCGGATATAGATTCCAGACCAAAACGCAACTTATGTTTGCAAAGACAGGTAAAATTCCTGAAATTGGTTGACAGAATTTGATGGTTAAACTGAATCGTATTTTGTTTTTTTAAACATCACCATATTCGACATTTGTACTCGCAAAACGCCGAGAATTGGTTTGCCAAAAGAAAGTGCATTTTGCTTTATTCTGATTGTGTGAACTTTGAAAACTCAACAAATATTGTTTGGCATAAGGGAAGATGGATGCTCCTATTGGATTGTATTGATATCATCATATATCCTGCTGTGGAGCGGTTCATTGCACCAAATACTTTACATTATAGTGAGTCGAAGCCCTCACATAAGAAGGATACGGCAGGATGGATGGCTCCACTTTCTTCGACTATAAATTAAGAAATCCTCCGTTGAGCCATCGGTACAAAGGTTGTGCCCGACACGTATAAGGGTATTGCATTATGTACAAAAACAGGTACAAAAGTTTGTCTTTCCTAAACAGAGTTTGTCTTATTGCTGCAGTAGGAATAATTTTTTCCAGTTGTGGCGGTAGCGAAAAGGAAGAGGTCAAGTATGTTGCTGCTGACGAAATTTCAGGAGAACACGCAGAGTTGTTGGAGGTTTCCGACTCAATCAAAGTACTGCTTGTCAACCCCTCTGGTAACAACTGGGAGGTTCGTGCAATTATTCCTATTACAAATACTATGAGTTGGAGTGATGTGCCAAACACAGACCCCAGTGCATCTGAATACTATCTGCCAAAAATGGGGAATCTGTCAGTGAAGTTTCTGGACAAGAACGGCAGCGAGTTGGATTGTGATGTCAGCCCCAACTGGGATGTCGTCGAGTCTGTGCTTTCGTCGAATAAAGAAAAAACGGAAAATATGAGCGTCCAAGAGAGTTGGGGTGGAGGATCGTACAAGCAAAAGAAAGCGCTTTTTGATAAGGTAGCCTCTGTCAAGTTGTCTCGAGCCGAACTCACAAAGTCGCATTCTGCTTCCGAATACTATTCCTCCGCATCTTCTTCGTCCAGTTCTTCTTCGTGGGATATGGATGATGATGATTTGGATGATCTGAAAAAAGCAACTGAAATCAGCAAAAAAGCGTTGGAAGCCAACAAAAAGGCTATGAAAGCGGCCCAAAAAGCAAGCTCAAAAAATATGAAGGATGCGCTGGATGCTTATGAAGAAGCGTTGGATGACTATGAAGATTTGTTTAAACTCTAAAAATTTAAAATAATCTTATTAATAATAATTTAAATTAATTTTTATGGAAAACACAACACCCACCAACCCAATTCAGCCACAAGAAAACGCCCCTTATGCAGTGGCATCACTAGTATTAGGTATCCTTTCCTTGGTTATAGGATGCATCGGCGTTGGCCTAGTGCTCGGCATTATAGGTCTCGTTCTGGGAAGCAAAGGAACCAAAGCCTATAATGAACAACCCAGTCGTTATAAAGGAGAAGGTATGCTTAAAGCAGGGAAAATAATGTCTATTATCGGCATAGTTTTTGGAGCAATCGCTATTATAGCCATTATTGTAAGCGGTGCTGGTATACTTGCTTTGTTTGAGTGGTTTGACGTTTTTGAGGACTTGTTTTAGAGTTTTACTCCAGATGTCAAACGAACAGGCAGAAAGATTAATGTTGCCGTGTCTCTATCGTCAGATGTTCGGACTCTATTGTCCCTGTTGTGGAGCACAACGATCCCTTTGGTTGCTTGCCAAGGGTGAAGTCCTAAAGTCGGTGCGAATGTTTCCTGCATTCTACACCACATTTTTCTCGACGGGATTAGTTCAATGCTTCAGTAAGGGAAGGAGTAGATGGAAAAATATGAAAATAGTCCTCTTATTAAATATCGCGATAGCTTTCTTGGTATGTCTGTTGAGGAACATTAATCTTTATCAAGTTTAGTTGACTGTAAACAACTTTCTTCATACCATCCCACATATAATGGAGTTGAGGCAGCTTATTTGCTGCCTCAATTTTTGTCCATTACACCTGATATCGCACGAAAACAATTTTTAGGGGTCGCCTTAGGTGCTCTGTTGTCTGTTGCGTCGGATTTGCAAATCCGACGCAACAGACACCGACGAAATGCCTTTGAAGCAGTGAGTTTCTATTAACCAATAAAAGCTGACAGTGCGGCCACGCACGAGGCCGCTCCACGCGCTCCACTGGAGCTTGTGACACACAACGGTCAAAAAGATTTTGCGATTCTTGCACAAAACGACAAAAGATTTTAGGATTTTCGACAAATTAGGCAAAATAAATTTTAGGATTTTCGACAGTTTCAACAAAACAAATTTTAGGGTTTTCGACAGTTTTTTTTAAAAAAATTTTAGGGGAATGTAAAATTGTAGTAATTTTGCAAAAAAAACAGGATATGATTTTTAAGCGAAAACTCTATGACGAGATGCTCAAGTGGAAACGTGAGCGTCAAGGAAAAACGGCGCTACTTGTAAAGGGGGCGCGTCGTGTGGGGAAGTCGACTCTTGTTGAGGATTTTGCAAAAAAAGAGTACAAATCTTACATTCTTATAGACTTTTCCAAAACATCAAAGCAGGTGAACGCTTTATTTGAGGATATGTTGGATTTAGACTATTTCTTTTTGTCTTTGCAAAACATTTTCAATGTTTCGCTTGTCGAGAGAGAGTCTGTAATCATTTTTGACGAGGTGCAGTTTCGGCCTCTTGCCCGCCAAGCAATAAAGCACCTTGTCAAAGATGGCCGTTATGACTATATAGAGACCGGTTCATTGATATCCATCAAGAAAAACGTTCAGAACATACTGATTCCAAGTGAGGAGACAAAGATGACTCTTCATCCGATGGACTGGGAGGAATTCTATTGGGCTTGTGGAAATACTGTTGCACCGTCACAGATTCGTGAGGCTTTCGAAATGAAACGTGCTATGGGGGATGCCGTTCACAGAAAATGGATGCGTGAGTTGAGGCTATATATGCTCGTGGGTGGAATGCCTCAAGCCGTAGATGCCTATATCAGCTACAATGATCTGAGAAAGGTTGATGAGGCCAAGCGAGACATACTGAGCCTATATGATGACGATTTCAGGAGAATAGACAATAGCGGCAGGGCTTCGAAACTGTTTACGGCCATTCCAAGCCAGCTGAACAACAATGCATCACGCTATCAGGTGGGTAGTGTCATAGAGGGCCAAACCAACGAAAGAGTGGCGGAATTGGTGGCGGAAATGGAAGACAGCGAGACGGTGATAATGGCATACAATGTGAACGATCCTGGAGCTGGTATGGGTATGTTTAAAGACTATGCTCGATACAAGATGTTTTTGGCCGACACAGGGTTGTTTGTCACATTGGCTTTCAACAACAAATCTTATGTTGAGAATGTTATATATCAGAAACTTCTGAGTGACAAGTTGGAGGCAAATCTTGGCTATGTATATGAAAACTTAGTGGCTCAGATGCTGTACACTTCCGGCAACAAGATTTATTACCATACTTTTCCGTCTAAGGCAGGGAACTACAACTACGAGGTTGATTTTTTGCTGGCTAAAGGAAGTAAAATGGTGCCAATAGAAGTAAAATCATCAGGTTATAATACACATAAGTCTTTGGATGAGTTTTGTGGCAAATACTCTTCTCGTATTGGTGAGAGATTGCTGCTTTATACAAAGGATTACAGGCAGGACGGGCAGACTACTTGCTTGCCTGTTTACTATACAGGTCTTCTATGATAAAAATACGGACGATGAGATTTTAGGATTTTCGACAAATTAGACAAAAAAGATTTTAGGATTTTCGACAGTTTTTAGAAAAAAGATTTTGCGATTCTTGCACAAAACAGCAAAAAAGATTTTGCGGAAAAGAGAAAATAGAAACAAATATGCTTAAAGGATTTCGTGAATTGTGAATAGTGATTAGACAAATGATTTGTCAATTCACAATTCACCAATCACCAATCACCAAAAACTCAACTCAAAAACGATAACGGTTTATGAAACAAGCAGCAACACTACTCTTTCTTCTGGCGCTGGCGGCGACTGCCACGGCGCAGGTGGACCGCGAGGCCTATGAGCGGCAGCGGCAGCAGATGCGCGAACAGTATGAACGCCAGAAAGGGCAGGCACGCCAGCAGTACGACGATGCTCGGAAAAAAGGCGGAAGCAGAATACGCAGCCTTCCGCAAGAAAGCCAACGAGGAGTATGCCGCCGCTATGCAGCAGGCCTGGCAGAAGATGGGCGTAAAGGCCTCGCTCTACCCCGCCTTGCGCAGCCAGATAGAAGGCAAGAGCGTGAAGAAACAGGTCACGATGCTGCTCGACTTTGTGCAGACCGCCTTCGATTACGCCACCGACCAGGAGCAGTTCGGATACGAGCGACCGCTGTTCGGCGACGAGAGCTTCTACTACCCCAAGAACGACTGCGAGGACCGCTCGATACTCTTCAGCATCCTGGTGCGCGACCTTGTCAAGCTTGATGTGGCGCTGGTGCACTGGCCCGGCCATCTGGCAACGGCAGTGGCGTTCCCCGAGCAGGTGGAAGGCGACCATTTCACTCTTGACGGTCGCAACTACACCGTCTGCAGCCCCACCTACGTCGGCGCCGGCATAGGTATGACGATGCCTGATTTCAAAAACGTCAACGCCGAACTTATACTACTGAAATGAGACGATACTTCATTCCGATAGGACTGACAGCGCCGAGATAACCAACCTGCGGCTGTTGACACGCAAACAGAAGGTGATATACGACGCTGCGTTGCTGGTCGGCAAGTGGACACGAGGCACAGAGAACGAAGTCTATCTGCCGGACGGCACGGGACGGATGTGGGATTCGTCGGAAGACGTGTCTGCAAGCGAGGCGCAAAGCTTCAAATGGACGCTCGACAGCAACCTGCTGACCATCGTCTGCCACCTCGAACTCGGCGGCATCCTACCCAAACGCTATGTCGTCACCTTCGCCGACGACGAAAACCTGGTCTATCGCGACAGCTACGGAACCTCCTATATGTGGGACAAGAAAAGGTGAATCTGCGCCGATATGTAAAAAACCGTGTCGGCGGACCGGCGTATTCGGCGGCCGGCCATACTGCACCGTTGCAAATGTTTCTTTCAGGGAACGCAATATTTTTTGAGAGTATGCGTTTTTAGAAAAAATTTTATAATTTCCAACGGTATGATTAGAAAAGTACGCACCATCCTTGCCATTCTGACTTTCACGGCAATCACTCTGCTCTTCCTCGATTTTTCCGGTGTGCTGCACCACTACCTCGGCTGGTTGGCCAAAATGCAGTTCCTGCCCGCAGTGCTGGCCGGCAACTTCGTCATAGTGGCCTTCATACTGCTGGTCACATTGTTCCTCGGGCGCTTCTACTGTTCCATTTTGTGTCCGTTAGGCGTAATGCAGGACGGTTTCAACTTCATTGCCCGCAAGGTGAAGAAGGACCGCTTCCATTATATCCGCGAAAACCGCTGGCTGCGCTACCCTATGCTCGTGCTTTTCATCGCGTTTATGCTATTGGGCCTCAACACGATAGCCATACTCATAGCGCCCTATAGCGCCTACGGCCGCATAGCCACCAACCTCCTGCAGCCTGTCTACCTGTGGCTCAACAACATACTTGCCGGCATCGCCGAGCGTGCCGGCAGCTATGCCTTCTACGAGGTCGACGTATGGCTGAAGAGCAGCGTCTCGCTTATCGTCGCCGTCGCCACGCTTGCCGTGGTGGGCTTCCTTGCCCTTCGCCGCGGCCGCACGTGGTGCAGCACCGTCTGCCCCGTGGGAACGGTGCTGGGCCTGGTGTCGCGCTTCTCGCTGTTCCGCCCCGTCATCGACGCAGACCGCTGCAAGAACTGCCGCAAATGCGAGAAGAACTGCAAGGCCTCGTGCATCGACATCGAGAACCACCGCATCGACTATTCGCGCTGCGTGGCCTGTATGGACTGCCTGACGGAATGCAAGTTCGACGCGCTCCACTACTCCAACACCCGTTTCCGCCTCAACCCTGCCGCCGTCGCCGTGCCTGCCAAGGCCGATGAGGTCGACGGCT
>CAJOMZ010000002.1 GCA_905236645.1 uncultured Bacteroidales bacterium | reverse complement strand
AGGTGACGGGCTGCGCGTTCTCCGGCGGCGACGACGGCACCCTCCCCTACCTCACAGTCGTCGAGCAAGGTGGCGCCCATACCGATGAGGGCACCGTCGCGGATAGTGCAGGCGTGCACGGTGGCATTATGTCCGATGGTGACGTCGTTGCCGATATGTGTGGGCCCGGTGTCGTGGGTCACGTGGATGCAGCTGCCGTCCTGCACATTGGTGCGGTCGCCGATGGTGATGGGCGCCACGTCGCCGCGCACCACAGCGTTGAACCACACCGAACACTGGTCGCCCAGCTTCACATCGCCAACCAGCGTAGCGTTCTCGCTGAAGTAGCAATCGCTGCCCCACCGCGGCGAACGTCCTTTGTATGATTTGATTAGAGCCATAAGCGGGTTGTATTCATTTTTTGCAAAGATACACAAATAATCCGACACCGCAGTAGCGGCAACAAGCAAAGCCGTCAAGCCCGCAACATTATGCTGAATTTATATTATCCTTTATTTTTCCCGTCACACAATAAAGGAAGGCATTGTCCGTTTTTAAGAAAAATTATAGAAAAACCACAGCATTATGAATATTCTCCTTCTTGGCTCGGGCGGACGTGAACACGCAATAGCTGCCAGCATAGCAAAAAGCACCCAGTGTGACAAACTTTACATTGCCCCGGGCAATGCGGGCACCACCGCCTGCGGCACCAATGTAGACCTTAAAGCGGACGACTTCAAAGGCATTGGCAAGTTTGTGCTTGACAATGACATCAAGATGGTGGTAGTGGGTCCCGAAGCGCCGCTGGTTGGCGGCATAGCCGACTATTTCGCCGACGACGAGCATCTGAAGTCGGTGGCCGTGATTGGCCCTATGGCAAAAGGCGCGCAGCTGGAGGGCAGCAAGGACTTTGCAAAACAGTTTATGCAGCGGCACGAGATACCCACGGCGGCCTACAAGACTTTCACCAAGGAGACTTTGAAAGAGGGCCAGAAGTTCCTGTCGACCCTCAAGGCCCCCTACGTGCTCAAGGCCGACGGCCTGGCGGCAGGCAAGGGTGTGCTGATTATCGACAACCTGAAAGAGGCTAAACAGGCCCTGAAAGAGATGCTTGCCGAGGCCAAGTTCGGCGATGCCAGCAGCCGCGTGGTGATTGAGCAATACCTGAGCGGCATCGAGCTGTCGGTCTTTGTGCTGACCGACGGCAAGCACTACAAGATACTGCCTTCGGCCAAGGACTACAAGCGTATAGGCGAGGGCGACACAGGCCTTAACACTGGCGGAATGGGCTCGGTAAGCCCCGTCGGGTTTGCCGACAAGGTGTTTATGCAGAAGGTTGAGCACGAAATAGTTATGCCTACCGTCAAGGGACTGCAGAAAGAAGGGATCAACTACAAGGGTTTCATCTTTTTAGGTCTGATGGCTGTGCGCGGCGACGACGGAGCCCTGAATCCGTATGTGATTGAATATAATGTGCGTATGGGCGACCCCGAGACCGAATCGGTGTTCCCGCGCATCAAGAGCGACATTGTTGAGCTGTTCCAAGCCTGTTGGGACGGCACGCTGAACCAGTGCACCCTCGACATCGACGAGCGTGTCGCCGCCTGTGTGATGCTGACCGCCGAAGGCTATCCGGAGAGCTATCGCAAGGGCGATGTTATCAGCGGCCTCGACGAGGTGAAGGAGTCGCTGGTGTTCCACGCCGGCACCAAGCTCAACAAGGTCAACGACCTGACCACCAATGGCGGGCGTGTGCTGTGCGTAACCACATTGTCCGATTCACTTCCCTCGGCATTGCTTAAGAGCCTGCAAGCCGCAGAGAACATAAAATGGAAAGGACGCTACTACCGACACGATATCGGTCAGGACCTGCTGAAAATGAGCATCGAACAGTAAAGCCTGTTGTTATTGCAGAACCATAATCGACACCCGGTCAGGTTTTTGGCAGGTGTGTCTGATATACAAGGAGCGTGCCTTCTCCGTCAAGGGTGACGGTGAAGCTGTCGCCCAATGCCTCGTTGAGTGTAGCCTCCCACCATAGGTGCAACCGACGGCCGCTGATGGGATATTTCAAGCCTTCTGTGCTGACCTTCAGGCTCTCGTCCAATGAGAATAGCGACACCTGCTGCCCGACAAAGCTGGGCAGCGTAGCCGTTGCAGCGAGAGGTGTAAAGAAGCCATAGTCGGTGTACATCCTGACGACCAATGGCTTGCCCGATGCGGTAAGCATCTGCGAATAGCTGGCAAGCAGACTGATATTGCCCAAAGTGTGGTCCTCGCGCAGCCCTGTGGCGCCCAGTATGATTAGTCGCTCAACGCCAAGCGAAAGGGCGTACTTTACCGCTTTGGTCAAGTCGTTGGTGTCCTGGTCGGTGTAGCTGTCGACGAAATCGGTCGGGAAAGGCGGCTCGATGCGGCTCAGCGAGTCGCCGTCGCCAATAACCACCACCTGCGGCAACTGTGTCGCACGCGAAAAGAGCTGGCTTTCCACCAGCTTGTTATACGCGCCGTCGCAGCAGACAAGCGTTTCGGCCTGCAGAAGGCCCTGCAGGGCCTCTTGGCGACGCGGGAACTGGCCGTTGGCCAGAATAATTGTCCTTTTCATTGCTTACTGTTTAAATACTGTCTGCGCCACGATATCGCACCGAGGATGCAGAACACCTCATATACCACATATAGCAACGCCGAAGCGTAGTTGCCTCCCATCCAGAAGAGCGCTACCATAAGCGGCTCTACAATCATCCAGCAGAACCACTGCTGCCACCACTTCTGCGAGAGCATCCACATTCCTACAATTGTCAATGCCGAAGAGATGCCGTCAAGGGCCGGATAGTCGCTCTCGCCAAGCACGTCGAGCAGCCACCACAGAAGAGCCGACAGAAGCATAGCCACACTTATAATCCATCGCCAATGGCGGAATGGCAGCGAGCCGAACGGCCGCTCTTTCTTATCCTTGCTCTGCACGATGCCGCGCCACACAAGGATGCCGTAGATGGCCATAATGAAATTGTAGATACAGATACAGCCGTTGGCATAGTAGCCCGAACTGAAATCGATGGCAATATAGAATGCCGACATCAGAAGGCACAAGGGCCAGAACCACCGGCCCGCCCTATATTCGCTGATGATATAGAACAGGCCGATGACGGCACCGACAAGGTCGATGGCTGATATCTGTAACCCTAAGATCTCTAACATTTAGAATCGGTAGACTATGCGGCCCATTAAGTTAATTCCCGGTTGCTGGAACCAGGTACGGTCGTAGGTGAAAGCACCCGTGGCAGGATCGATAGTGCTTGACGCATAAGCGCTAAGGCGGTAGTCGTGGTCAAGCACATTGTTTATAGCCAGCTGGCATTCCAATTGGTTGCCGTTATTGAAGTCAAAGGTGTGGCTGCAACGTACATTGAGCAGGAAATACGGGTCGACTTTCATCTCCTCGCGCGAACTGTTGTCGGCATACTGCTCTCCCACATATTTGCCGATCACCTGCAGTTTGGTGTTCTTGAACGGACGGAAAGTCGCTATGGCGGCACCAATCACTGATGGCGAGAGCGAGAGGTTGGTATTGCCGAAATCGACCAGTTGTTTTGCACTCCAGTCGTCGGTGGTAATCATACAGCTGTAGTCGATAATGCGGTTGGTGCTGAGTGTCAGGTTGGCATCCATCGAGAACCAGCGTGTAAAGCGATAGCCTCCCACAAGTTCAATGCCCAGACGATAACTCTTGTCCACATTTTCCATCAGCGCGTAACCTGAGGGGGAATAGTTGCCCGAGGGGGTCATTTGGTCTTGGTACAGCATAGCATACAGGTTTGCGCCAAAGGTGAAACTCTCATCCTCAATGCGGTATCCCAACTCAAAATCAGCCATAGTCTCAGCCTTGATGGTGTCGCCTTCAAGGTAAGTCTCTTTTATGTCCGAGCGTGTGGGCTCGCGACTGACTACGCCAGCCACAAAGTACAGGCGGTTCTTGCTGTCGGGTGTGAAATTAACACCAACTTTAGGATTGAAGAACAGGTACTGTTCGTGGAAGTCTATATCCTCGCGGTCGGCCTCGGTACCATACAATGAATAGTCCACGCTGCGCAACTGTGCCTCGGCATAAAGGTTCCACTGCTGCGAAAATTCCTTCCTCATCTTGGCATAAAAAGTGTTGTCTGTCTTGACACCTTGATTGCGATACCATTCGTAGGGCGACACACGATTCACCGCTAAATAATCGCCGTCAAGTGCAACACTGTCCTTCGACCATATAAGATTGCCGAAATGGTCGCCTGAATACAGAACGAAAGTCTCACCGAAATCAAAAGTGGTGCCACTGTTGCAATAACGAGCCCAGAAGTTTCCGGTATAGGTTGAGTTGTACACCTCCTTACGATGAATGAAATCGTCCTTGCTGTTGCCGTTCAGCAAAGTCAACCCATACTGTTTCACTTTCTTGTTATATCGGTAGTTCTCGTAGTAGCCATCGCCGTGGGTAAAGTCGAAAGCGGCGTTGAATGTCAAATATTTGCTGGCCAAATAAGAATAGTATAACTGATAATGGCGTTGGTTGTAGTAGTCGGTCTCGTTGTCGTAGTAACGAGTATTGCCGGCATCGTCGATATATTCGCCGGCAGGATTGTAGAGCCTGTCAGCGTCAAGCCGGAAGTCGTAGGCTCCATTCCAGGTGATTCCCGTCTTCTGGTGGCCCATAATGAAGACAGCTTTCAAAATCGAGCGCTCGCCATAGTAGCCGCCGCTGAGGAAGAGCGACTGCTGGTCGGCGCCGCTGCCGCGGATGAAACCGTCCGACGAAGTATTGTTGAAAGCCATATCAAACGACAGGTTGTTCTTCATAAGGCCTGTCCCGGCCGTGATACCCTGCTGAATGGTGTTCCACGAGCCATAACTCAAATCAAGGTTGGCGTAGGGGCTTGACGAGGCATTGAAAGTCTGAAGATTCATTGCCGCACCGAACGACGGCGAGCCTCCTGTCGAGGCACCGACGCCACGCTGAATCTGGAGGCTCTGGGCCATACCGCCAAGATTGGGGATATTGTACCAGAACACCTCCTGGCTCTCAGGGTCGTTGAGCGTGATGCCGTTAATGTTCACGTTGATACGGCTGGAGTTGACGCCGCGAACACTTATCTTCGTCTCTCCTGTTGCGCCGTTTTCGCCACTCACAACCACCGATGGTTCAAGCTCAAGCATATACGGCACCGACACTGCTATCTTGGCCTCGTCCAGCTTCTGGCGGCTAAGCGTCGTGGTGGTTAATGGCGTCTTGTCGTCCGCCCTCGAACTCAACATAACAATCTTCTCAAGGTTTACAACCTTGACGTGCCGTGCACTGTCGTCGGGGTTTGAAGGCCTTTCAGGGGTCTGTGCAAAAATGTTGCCTGTCGTTGCTCCAAGGAGCATAGTTGTGCAGAGCGCCTTGCTCCACACCGCTGCACACCGCATCCCGCGGCGGGCAGCCGTCTTACTGTTGTTTTTTTTCATAAATTTTTCCTCCGCAGGTATTATCCTGTTCAGGTTCAAGGGGTCTGTTCTCAGCCATCGGCTTGCGCCAAGTCGGGCACCCCCGGGGTTAATTGATAGTGAACTATAAATTTTGAATAAAGTTATTTCTCTGTTAAAAAGACGTTCCAATTATCTCTTGTAGGTGATATAGAAGCGGTCGGGAGTCGAATAGCGGATTTTCTCAACCTTCTCGCCGGTCTCCTTGCCGCAGGCGTCTTTGAGGCGCACGGTCTCATACATAGCAGCGCCGTTCACATTGATAATCTCGCTGGCATAGAAGCGGTCATCGATGTGCTGCTTCTTGCCCTTGCAGCCCACAGTAAAGGTGATATAGTTGCCGAAGAACAGCGGCGAGTTCTCCACGGTGAACGACAGGCCCAGCGGTTTGCCCTTCTTCGGAGTGTCCTTCACGCCGCACATCTCAAGCTCTTTTGTAATGATATTGTACTCAGAGACATACTTGGTGCTGTGGGGCGGTATGGCCATCACTGCGCGCTCCGTGACCTGGCTGGCTTTCATCTCGCTGGTGCTGCTGCCCTCGATGTTTTCAGAACTCGATTTCTTCTTTTCCTTGCGCTCTTGCTTCGATATAGTGATAGTCGACGACTTGGTGGTGGTCCAGCCACGAGCCTGATAATAGTCGTTGGCGTGGCCGTTCAAAATAAAGAACGACTCGGCAAGGTTAAGAAACACAACCGAATCACTGTTGTTGACGAACCAGAATCCGGCATCGCCGGTCTCGGCGAAGAAGTTGTAACGCACCGTGAAGTCGCCCGACTCGTGTACAAGCCGGCCATCCTTTGCAACACAACTTTCTGCGTTCACGGATTGAGTCTGATAGACCTGGAAGTAGGTTGTCTTCGAGCAACCCACAGCAAGGCAGCCTGCCAGTGCTGCCAATGCGATAATGGTACTTGTTCTTTTCATAAGATTTAATGGATTAAAGTGTTGATGTTGATATTACTGTTTTATTGATATGTTAATACGTTGATATTCTGAAGTCAAGGTTACAGTCAAGGTCAAAGTCGGGATTGAAATCAGTTCAGCCGCTGATAGTATTTCTCCCACAGCTCGGGCACCTCGTTCTTCTGCGCCTGCTCATAGTCGGCGTAAGTGCAGGGAATCAGCAAATGGCGCTGGTATTGCTCCTTGCGCTCGCCGCTGCAGGGCACCTCCATCCACCAGCGGTCGCTCTTCTTGCTCTTGTAGAACGAAATCTCGAAATCGCCCTCGTTCAAGCCCACCATATAGTGCTTGTAGTTCTGCTTGTCGCGGTGCGGAAAATCGGACGCGCGGTTGTAGAAGCCCTCAATGAAGTACCATATCGCGTGGGCCAGCAGATGAGCCGTCTGGCCACGACGGTCATATAGCGGGTTGTACTCATAGAAGCCTATCGACGACAGCTTGTCGCTCATTCCGGCAAAGCGCGACAGGCGGCACAGCTCCTCGCCGTAGAAACCGTGCGGCGAGCCCTGCTCCTGGCCCGGAGCGTCGCTCAGACGCACCGCGTTGATGTCGACCGAAACCATATCGGCCGAGCGCACCAGCGTCTCCGCACGCACCATATCGCCCTGGATGGCACCCAGGCGGTAGGCGTCGAAGTTCAGCTCGTCCATCAGCTTCACCAGCCCGCTGCCGTTGAAATAGGTCTGATATCCAATATTCGAGAAATTAAACAGATAGTTAGGCTGCTGCGCCACCACGTGGCTCAGCCAGTTGCGGCTGTTGAGCGGCTTCGCGTCCGTGCCCAAGTCGAACATCGAGTCGATGCTGGCCACATTCACCACGCGCCCCAGCACCTCGTAGGCCTTATAGTTAGAGAACGACAGGTCCTGCCCGCCGCCAAGAATAACCACCGTGATATTCTTCTCAAACAGCTTGTACAGCACCTCAGTCAACGCGAAACGCGTGTCCTCGGCCGTAGCCCCGGGCATAATGTTGCCCAGGTCAACCATCTGCAGACTATCCACCGGCTTGGCCAGCTGGTAAAGATAACGGCGTATCTCGTCGGGCGCATCCTTGCAGCCCTTGTTGCCTACCGACCCGCTGTCGTCACATACACCCAGCAAGGCCAAAGTGACATCCTCCAAGCCCGGGAAATCCCCCTCCTCGGCATAAATCCGGGTGGCCGAAGCATTGTTTGCATAGAATTCCCCCTCGCCAAAGGCGATGTCATTCACGTTAACTGGCTGAAAATATGTGCTTAACTCCATTATTTAACAAATATTTCGATTTGTAAAGATAAGAAAAATTTTGAAAAGGCAAGAATCGCGCATATATTTTTCAACGCAACTCAAGGATAAACGAGGCGGCACCACTTCGACTTAACAAAATGTTGTTAACAAAATGTTAAGTGGTATAGCCCGGCGCTCTCGCAAGAGCTTCGCCGTGCCGCCGCACGAAAAAAAATGCCTTCGCCGGCTACGGCCTGGACCAAATCCTATCCGACTTTTTGATAAATTCCTATCAAACTCTACCGGAGTAAACTTTGGTAAAAGTTTTATAAAACTTTGGGTAAACTTTGGTAGGAATTTGGTACCTGGAAATCATAGACTTGGAAAAGGCCGTTTTTGGCCCTTTTTTGGCCCTTTCCGGGCGGAGAGTTTTCTCCGAAATCGGAAAAAATGATAAAAAACACCCTTCCGGCCGCCGGCCGGCAAAATCCTGAAATGTCTATTGCAAAATGAAAGTACACCCGCAGGGTGCGTCCTTGTATTGCCGTTAAGAGAGAACGCCCGCGGGGTGTTGACGGCGACTGTAAGGTTTCAGCATTGTGAGGATGACTGCAGGGCTTTGCGACACTTGAGAGGGTGTATAGAAAGTGCACCTGCCCAGTGTCGGTTCCGGAATGGTATCTGCAAATTGTTCGTCGTCACATTCCCCACATCAGTTTGTCGCGAATGGCAGAAAAGAAGTTTTGCCGGCCGATACGTACAAGGTTGATCTGGTAGGGGGCTTTGTGTATCTCGACGGCATCGGAGCCTGACAATTGGGTGACGTAGGAGTCGACGCCAAGGGTGCATACGATGTCCGACTCTTCGTTGTGGAGGCGCAGGGCGACATTGTCGGAGAGCACCACGGGGCGCAGTGTAAGAGTATGTGCGGCAATCGGGGTGATGACTATGGAGCCCGAACCTGGAGCAAGGATCGGACCGCCGCAGGAGAGGGAGTAGGCCGTGGAGCCCGTCGGGGTGGCCACAATAAGGCCGTCGGCGGCGTATGTGGCAACCATATTGCCGTCGACCTCTACCTGTGTGTGCAGCAGCGGGCTTTGATCGAGTCGATGGAGGTAGACCTCGTTGAGGGCGTAAAGGGTGGAGCCGGAGGTCTTTACCTCGAGCATTGTTCGTTGCTCGATGCTGTAACTGCCTGTGGTCAGGCATTCGGCCAGTTTCTCTATGTCGTTGCGGCCGGCAGTGGTAAGGAAGCCCAGGTGCCCGAAATTGATGCCTACCACAGGCACGCCGCTGCCGCCGATTTGGTGCACGGCACTGAGCAGGGTGCCGTCGCCTCCTATGGAGATGACAATATCGACCGGTGCGTCCTGGGTCCAGTTCTCAACGACTTCGATGCCTCTTCTGCGCAGTGCCTCGACAAGGGCAAGCTTGCCTTCTATATGCTCGTTGGTTTGGTTTTTGATGTGTATGGCGGCTCTCATATAGGGAATGATGTTGTTAATATATGATTAGAATGGTACCTGTTTTCCGTTGCCTGCTACCGTCGCTCTGGAGGTAGTTGATTGTGTAGGTATAGGCGCCTTCGGGCACGTGGCGGCCTTTGTAGGTGCCGTCCCAGCTTTGGCCCGGTGTGGTCGACGAGAAGATGCAGAATCCCATCCTGTTGTAGACGGCAAAACTGTATTGGTCGGGGTTGATGTATACCGACACCGGACAGACGGTGTTGTTGTTGTTTTCGAGCGGTGTGATGGCGTTGGGCATCCAGATATCGGTGTGTGGGTTGTAGATGGCCACGGTGCTTTGCAGGCTGTCGGAATGGCCGTATTGCGAGTCGGGGCCTTCGAAGGCTGCCACTTTGTAGCGGCAAAGGCCTCCTGCCCCGTCAGAGACATCGGGCATCCAATTGTTGGTGGTGGTACCTGCAAGTTGCCATAGATTACTTTCGCCCTGACAAGCCAGGACGCCGTAGGTGGTGGTGCCCTGCCAGCCTTCGTATGCGTTCCATTGAAGGCCTGTTGAGTTGCCTTCGGTTACGAGCTCGACGAGGATGGTGCTGCCTTTCTGACTGCGCATCTCGTTGCGGCCGCAGCCGTCGGTGATGCCAAAGGAGTAGGTGCGCACCTCGTCGAGGTTGACTCCCCTGTCGGTCCATACAAGCCCGCCAGTGGCCGATGCCGTGCAATGGCCCGCGACGTTCGTAGCACCGCCACCGACGCTGCAATAGACGGTGTATTGGTGGCCGGCCCAGCTGGTGTCGGTCTGGCCGACGACGGTGACGTTTTTGCCGTCATCGGACACCGAGACCTTGCGAAGGTAGAGGGTTGACGGCCGTTGGCTCGTTGCAAGCACTTCCTGCCTAATGTTCGACAGTGCCTCGAGCGTGCCGTCGGTTGAGATCGCCTTTACGTAGGCCTTGACGCGCTGGCACTCTTCGGTAATGGTGAATTCGAGGCTTGTTTCGGCGGTGTTGTTCTGCTGCCCCGCAAGGGTGAAAGGCGCGTCGTCCTGGCTCACCCACAACTCGTAGCGGCCAAGTCCCGACGGCATATTGTTGTATGTATTCCAATGTGCTGTCAGCGTGCGACTGCAGGGTTCGCTTTCAAGGTGCAGGACCATATTGTTGCATTGGTCGGTCAATGCTGAGGCCTTGCGGCAGGAGTCGAAGGCGTAAATGCGGAAGTCGCGGGCTTGCAGGCAGCTGTCCTGCGTGTAGATGTATGTGGTGTTTGTACGGCCATATACGGTATCGATGACGAAACTCGGGGTGCCTTCCAAGACAAGGTAGCCCATTATGTCGGTGTCTTGGCTTGCTATCCACTCCAGCTTAATGTGCTGAAGGGTTTGATCGACAGTGACAACGCCCCATTGGGCCGGCGCCGTGGGCTCGTTGTCAGAGACATTGACGGCCGCAGCACCTTCGTCAGCGCCTCGCCTCACGACGTAATACACCGTGTCGTTGCATACGCTGCGGTTGTGGCGGTCGGTCCACGTATTGCCTGACGTAGAGCCAATAAGCGACAGTTGGCCTTCGTCGGGATAGCGGCGGTAGATATCGGTAGTGCCGGTGCCGGCCTCCCAGTCGAGCTGGACGGTGCGTCCGGCGGTCTGGTGGGCCTGAAGCGGTATTTGGTCGGCCACGGCTGCCTGGCAGCATAGCATCATCGCCAAAAGGCACAACGGCAAAAGCATCTTGATATGGCCACTCTGTCTCATTGGTTACTGATTGACAAAAGTTTTTGTTCTCATATCGTACACTCTGTCGCAGTTGGCTATTGTAGAGGCTCGATGGGCAATGACCAGTAGCGTCCGCCCCTCCATCATTGTGTGTAAGGCTTCGGTAAAGCGCTGTTCTGTAGCTGCATCAAGGGCCGCCGTAGCCTCATCCATAATGACCACGCTGGGGTCGCCCACCAAGGCACGGGCGATATTGACTCGCTGGCGTTCGCCACCGCTGAGGAGCGAGCCCCCGTCGCCAATACAGGTGTGTAGCCCCTCTTTATGCATCTGCAGCACGGGTTCGAGCTGGGCCATTTGCACAGCCTTGTCGATATCGTCGCGTGTAACCCATTGCCGGCCAAAGCGTATGTTGGCTTCAATGGTGTCGTTGAACAGCATTGGCTCTTGCGGAATGTAGGCTATCCTGCCCGCTCGTGCGGCAGCGGCCATCGGCATACCGTTGATAAGGATTTCCCCCTGCTGTGGCTCAAGAAGGCCTGCAATCATTCGTCCGAAGGTTGTTTTGCCGCTGCCACTTTCACCTACGATGGCTGTGTGCCGATGCATCGGCACACTGAGGCTCAAACCTTCAAACACTTGCTTGTCTCCATAAGCGAACGAGGTGTCGCGCAGCTCGATAGAAGTGACCGGTTCCGGTCTGCTGTCTTCGTCGGGCAAAGCGCTTGCAGCAGAGTCCATTATCTCGTCCAGGCGCTCTTCCACACCCCTACCCTTCTTGAACTGCGCAATGGCGTTGCTGAAGTCCTTTATAGGCGTTAGCAGGAGCACATAAATCATTATGTACGAGACAAACAATGCCGGCGACAGGCTGGCCGCTTCACCCATAACACGATAGGCGCCGATAATCAATATTGCAGCGACTATGGCGTTGCCGACAAAGTCGCTCAGCGGCGATGCTGCATAGATGCGACGGTAAAGCGATATGCGACGGGCGGTGAACAGGCTGTTCTGGCTTTGTTGGCGCTGGTTCACATACTCAATTGCCGTGGCAGCCTTGATTTCCTTGAGTGAGTCGAGTGTCTCCTGCGTTGTTGTCATCAATTCCCCATTCAGGGCTTGCAGCTTTCTGCTCTCGCGTTTTAGGCGGCGACTTGCCGAGAGAAGCACGGTGCCTAAGGCCATAACAGCGACAACAAGCAGTGTCAGCTTCCAGTCAAGGTAAATCAGCATAGTGACATATATAATCATCGTCAAAGTGGCAGAGACGATAAGTTGTATGCTGTCAAGCACGTTGGCCTCATATTCGGCCACATCGTTGCTCATACGCGAAAGCCATTGTCCCTGGGCCTGCGACGACCATCGGGCAAAGTCCTGGTTCAGTACGGCCCTGTGCATACGATTGCGTATGTCGAAGAGAATGCCCGTTTTGATACGTGCAAACACAACGGCAGATATATATGAGAACACGTTTTTGAGCCCATACAGCAACAAAAGCAGCAGTGCGTAGAGCAACAGTGCCTTTTGCGTTCCCTGTGCCGCAAGGAAAAGATACACACGTCCCAAAACGAGCATAACGGGGTTGCCCGAGCCTGCTGTTTTAAGGCTTGTGCCGCCACCGGCATCGGAGGGGAATATCAGCTGTAGAAAATCAGTTACACTCAGTGCCGTGGCCATAGTTAGCACCGCAGCCATCGCCGCTGCAATGACAAAGGCAGACATCAGGAGTTTCCTGCCTTTCAATTCTATGGCCGTTATCTTTTTCAATATTTGGTTTCAACTTTTCGTCGACTTTACCATTCCTGGGCGTAGCCGAGGTAATTGTGCGGAGTGATACTGTGAAGACGGTCTTTAACCTCTTTGGCAACATCAAGCTGGTCGATGAATGCCGACATTGTCTCTGCCGTCACCTTTTCATTGGTACGTGTCAGCTGTTTCAGCGCCTCATAGGGGTTTGGGTAGTTCACGCTACGCAGGACAGTCTGTATGGCCTCGGCCGTAACAGCCCAGTTCTCTTCAAGGTCTTCGTGTAGTTTAGCCTCGTTGAGCAGCAGCTTGCCCAAGCCTTTCATCAACGACTGGATGGCTACCAGCGTATGTGCCAACGGCATACCCAGGTTGCGTATTACCGTCGAGTCGGTAAGGTCACGCTGCATACGGGAGACAGGCAGTTTCATTGAGAAATGGGTCAGCAGCGCATCGGCTATACCAAGATTGCCTTCAGCATTCTCAAAATCAATGGGGTTGACCTTGTGGGGCATTGCCGAGCTGCCCACCTCGCCAGCCTTTATGCGCTGACGGAAGTAGTTCATTGAGATATATGTCCATATATCGCGGCAAAGGTCTATCAATATGGTGTTCATACGCCGCAAGGCGTCGAGATAGGCTGCAAGGTAGTCGTAATTCTCTATCTGAGTGGTCAGTTGCTGACGTTCAAGGCCAAGACTCTCTTTCAGGAAATTGTCGCCAAACTTGCGCCAGTCTACCTGAGGATATGCCACACGGTGGGCGTTGTAGTTGCCCGTGGCTCCTCCGAACTTGCCGGTAAACGGCACGCTGTCGATGGTCTTCATCTGCTCGCGCAAACGGTATACAAAAACCATCAGTTCCTTACCCAAAGCCGTGGGCGATGCCGGCTGACCGTGGGTGTGGGCCAACATCGGAATATTGCGCCATTCCTCGGCAAGGCTCTCTATCTTGCCCGTAAGTTCCTCGTATGCAGGACGCACCACATCCCGGTGGGCTTCCATCATCATCATAGGGAATGCCGTATTGTTAATATCCTGCGACGTCAAACCGAAGTGTACCAGTTCGCGAGGCAGCGTGCTTCCGATGGCATCAAGTCGCTCCTTGATAAAGTACTCCACGGCCTTTACATCGTGGTTGGTGGTCTTTTCTATGTCCTTTACCCTCTGAGCGGATTCGACGGTCCAGTTGCGGTAAAAATCTCTCAACTGCTCGGCATCCGTAGTGTTGCACTCTGTGCCCAGCTGCCTCATAAGGGCAATATAGTATTCGATTTCAACACGCACCCGATAGCGTATCAGTGCCGACTCGGAAAAATAGTTGGCAAACGGTTCTGTCTTCGAACGATAGCGTCCGTCAACGGGCGAAATAGCATCTAAACTGTTCATATCTCTTTGTTTCTTTTATCTACTGACAAGGTTTTTGTTTTCAAATTCATTCTTCTCTACGAGCTGGATAATCTTGCGATTGGACGAGGCGTGCCGCAAGGCTTCGGCATACATCACATTGTGCATATCGGTACCCAGAAACTCCACCCAGCCGTTCTCGACATAGTCGAAGGCTTTTTTCTGCGACGCCTCGCCGTAGAAGCCGTCGAACGAAAGGATGTTTGTCTGGAAATACACGCCCTGTTCCTTGAACCGCTCCAGCACCTCGCTGTGGCTGTCGAAGTATGGATAACGCTCCGGATGGGCAAGTATGACATCATAGCCATCCATCTGCAGTTTGAATACCGTATCTTCAAGCCCCATACGCTTCTGGTGAAGAGAGAACTCTATGAGCAGAAGTCCCTTCTCCGAGCAGCGTTTAGGGTCGGCGAAGCGATAGGTCAAAAGCTGTCCGCTTTCCAAATACTCGGCAAAGCCGTCGCCTATCTGGTATTCGCCGGTGACGCTCGTCATCCGGGGAATCTGCCTGTCGCCCTTGTTGGCCTCAACTTCGGCGCAGAAATGCTTGTAGCGTTCCTGTATGTCGTCGGCCTTGTTCGGAAAGCGCGGATAATTGAAGTGGGGAGTAAGTCTAATCTCCTCGAATCCGCATTCCCTCATTGCCTGCATTACTTCAAGCGACTCCTCAAGCGATTTGCTTCCATCGTCCACCAATGGGAGCAGGTGGCAGTGCATATCTGTCACCAGCGGAGCAAAAGTCGGAAGTGTTTTTTTCTTTCTGAATAATCCAAACATATTTAAACCTTAATAGTCTACTCTTTTAATTTTTGCGCCGAGCGCGTTCAGGCGCTCGTCTATGTGTTCATATCCGCGGTCAATCTGCTCTATGTTGTCGATATGGCTGACACCTTGTGCCGCCATAGCAGCGATGAGCAGTGCGACACCGGCCCTGATGTCGGGCGAAGTCATATGCATACCCCTCAGCTGATGTTCACGTGCCAGTCCTATAACTGTCGCGCGGTGAGGGTCGCACAGGATAATCTGCGCGCCCATATCTATCAGCTTGTCCACAAAGAACAGGCGGCTCTCAAACATCTTCTGATGTATCAGCACGCTACCGCGGGCCTGTATTGCTGTAACCAATGCAATGCTTATAAGGTCGGGGGTGAATCCTGGCCACGGTGCATCGGCAATCGTAAGTATCGACCCGTCCATAAAACGGTCTATTTCATACACCTCTTTGGCCGGGATGTAAAGGTCGTCGCCTTTCTGCCATATCTCCACGCCCAGGCGACGGAACACCTGCGGAATCAAGCCCAGATGCTCCAGCGCCACATTGCCGATAGTGATATCACTCTGAGTCATAGCAGCCATACCTATAAAACTGCCCACCTCAATCATATCGGGCAGCAACCGGTGTACAGTACCGCCAAGGCTGTCGACCCCTTCGATTGTAAGTCGGTTGCTGCGCACACCGCCGATGCGCGCCCCCATCCTGTTGAGCATCTCGCACAGCTGGTAGACGTATGGCTCGCAGGCGGCATTCATTATTGTTGTAGTGCCTTTGGCCATAACAGCGGCCATAATAATATTGGCCGTACCCGTAACGCTGGCCTCGTCGAGCAGCATATACCTGCCCGTCAACCCGTCGCCGGCATCAAGCCTGTAGCCTCCATATTGGGCACTTCGTCCGTTTTCCGTTGCCGGCACGCGCAGCAGGAAGTCTTCGATCTTGGCACCGAGCATCTCCATACCCGTCAGATGGGTGTCGATGCGGCGGCGGCCAATCTTGTCACCGCCCGGCTGCGGTATGACAGCCTTACCGAACCGGGCCAGCAGCGGACCGGCTATCATAATGCTTCCGCGAAGGCGCGAAGCAAGCGAACAAAAATCAGGGCTGCCAATGACCTCCAACTTTATGTCGTCGGCCTGGAAAGCGTAGCTCTTCCCCACTCCGTCCCAGGCAAGTGTCTCAACCTTTACCCCGAGCAGTCTGAGAAGTTCAATCAAATGATTCACATCTCTGATGTCGGGCACATTCTCTATCACCACCCGCTCTTCGGTCAGCAGCACGGCGCATATCACCTGAAGAGCCTCGTTCTTGGCCCCCTGCGGGAGTATGGTCCCCTTCAGTTTGTATCCGCCTTCTATTTCAAAACTACTCATAGCAAATTTTATTTCGGTTAATGCATCACTTTGTTACTTTCTCTTCTTTTTCTTTTTCGACGGCGTTGTCTCTATCGGCAAGGTATTGGGCGGCACATTGATCGGCTTGTCAATGAGATATTCTCTCAAACGTTCGTCGCCCGATATGCGTATCATCTGCTCCACTACGATGTTGTCGTCCGACAACTCTCCGTTCCACACCAGATAGGAACGCTTGGCCTGCTGAGCCACAAGGGTAATGAGCGCACGATACTCCTCGCCGTCAGGGATGTCCTTCAAATGGTGCAGCATCGACTCAAGGTACTCGCCGTAGTGACGGCTGGCGATAGTACGGTCCTTATAGGGAAGCCTCTCTGCCTTCGATCCCTCCACCGTCTCGTGGCGTTCCTTCAGCTGTGCCAACTCCTCCTGTCCAAACGGCCAGGCACTCTCCAACACGAAATCGGACATTATCATAAGATGGTCCCATAGCTTATGGTACACCACATCGTCGCGAAGCGACAAGCCGGCAATCTGTGCCATCGAAGTGACGATGGCTCTGGCTGCCTCGTTGCGCTCTTCGCCCTCAGGAGTGGCACACACATTCTCTATTATTTTTTCTATCGTGCGGCCATACTCCCTGTACAGCATTTCTCCCCTGTTTGTATTATAATCCATTCTGTTATCAATATTCTTTCTTAAATATAACGATTATTTTGCTCTTTTATTGCAGCGCTGCCGCCTATTTTGAGAAAAGAGCCATAAACTCTTGCGGAAACGGCGTTTCAAGCTTGATGTCCTTATCCGTCACGGGGTGGCGGAAGCAAAGCTTGAAGGCGTGAAGGGCCAGTCGTTTCAGCGGCGAATTGTCGTCCTTGTATCCGTAAATCGGATCCTGCAGCAACGGATGGCCCAATTCTCGCATCTGCACACGAATCTGGTTGCGACGCCCTGTTTCAAGGTTCATCTGCACCAAAGCAAATCTGCCTTGCTTCCGCAGAGTTTTATAGTTTGTTATAGCCAGCTTGCCGCCATTGTCGGTAGGCGACGACACTACTCCATACTCGTTCTCCGTAAGCCACGACCTTACCGTCCCGCTGGCGGGCACCGGAGCGCCCCACGTCACAGCGACATAGGCGCGGTCGTAGACCCGTTCCTTCCAGTCCTTCTCGAATGCACGCGCCACCTCTTTCGACTTGGCCACAAGCAGCAGCCCCGACGTATCCCTGTCCAAGCGGTGCACCACGTGGGCGCGCTGCCTCGAACGGCGACGGATAAGGTAATCGTTCAGCTCGCTGATCACCGTGCGGTCGTCAGGATGAGTGCTGCTGCTGAGCAGGCCCACCGGCTTGTCAACAACAAACAGATAACGGTCTTCATAAACTATAGGCATATTGCCACGCATCAGCTTGTTCTTGTTCTCGTCGCCTTCAATCACAACCTTCATCCCCGGCACAAGCGGAAAGTCATATCGAGTGATATGGCGCGAAGCAATAATCACCCTATGGGCCAATATTTCCTTGTGCTTTGTGCGACTGCTGTCAGGAAAAGTCTTCTCTATAAGCTCAAGAAGTTTTATAGGTTCCTTGACTTCTATTTCCAATGTTTTCATCTGCTTTCTCCTCTAAAAAATGTTACACGTGAAACATACCTGTAATCTGTTATTCTTCAACACTATATAATAATTGATCGGGTTTGCGTTTTCATCAGGTTATCAACAATCCGTCACAGCTTTTTCAACACCTCGGGTTCCGGTCATTCATAGAGATTCAACACCTCGTAGTCTACACCCATTTTCTCGATGAATTTCAACATATCGGCACTGCTTATCACCAGCGAGGCACGGTTGTCGTTGGGGTGAAAGCTCACCTTCTCCACCTTCAGCAGACCGGAATCGACAAACAGCGTCACGTCGTGACTGGTGTCGTTGACCAGATTGAACAGACTGACCGACCCTGGCCTCACACCAAGATAGCGCATCATACGCTCGGGCGACGCAAACGAAAGCTTGCCCTGATGCAGCATTTTCTCAACGCTATGGATATCCATCTCAAAGGTGCTCTTCATTATCACCAGATAATGACGATTGCCCTTGTGGTTGCGGAAAAACAGATTCTTGCACAGCGTCGTGCCCTCGCCGCGGTAGAACTGAGCGGCAATCTCGATAGTCGGAGCCTCGGGGTGCTCGTAATACTCATAGCTTATTCCCAAACGCTCCAAGCAGTCGTAAACCTCTTTCTGACCAATCATAGCCTAACGGTATGAAACACCCTATTTAATGATACCCAGTTCGCGCGACATATCAAGCATACGCACTATCGGTCGGCGGGCACGCTCTATCATTTCGGCGTCGAGCTGAATCTCAGGCTGCTCGTCGCGCAAGCATCTGTACAACTTCTCCAATGTGTTGAGTTTCATATACGAGCAGTCTGTGCAGGCGCAACTCTCCCCGCTCGGCACGGCTATAAACTCCTTGTCGGGATTGTTCTTCCGCATCTCGTAAAGGATACCCGATTCGGTAGCGACGATGAAACGTTTGCCTTCCGACTTGGCAACATAGTTGAGCATTGCCTTTGTCGACCCGATAAACTCCGATACGGCCAGCACTGCGCTGTTGCACTCGGGATGGGCAATGACCGGAGCGTCGGGGTTCTGCTGCTTCAGTTTCAGTATACTCTCCGCCTCCAAAGCGTCGTGGACGGTGCACACTCCGTTCCAAAGCACCATTTCCCTGCCGGTCTGACGATTGATATAACCGCCAAGATTCTTGTCAGGGGCAAATATAATCTTCTGGTCGGCCGGCAAAGCGTTAATCAGCTTCTCGGCGTTGCCCGAGGTGCAAATCAGGTCCGACTCGGCCTTCACCTCGGCCGAACAATTGACATACGAAACGACAATATGCCCCGGATGCTCGGCCTTGAAGCGACGCAAATCCTCGCCAGTGCACGATTCGGCCAACGAGCAGCTCGCCTCGACATCGGGCAGCAGCACCTTGCGGGTGGGGTTGAGTATCTTGGCAGTCTCAGCCATAAAATGAACTCCGCAGAATACGATGATCGGTGCGTCGGTGCGCTGCGCCTCCTGCGCCAATGCAAGGCTGTCGCCTACATAGTCCGACAAGGCCTGGATTTCGTCAATCTGATAGTAATGGCCCAATATTACGGCATTCTTCTCTTTCTTCAGACGGATTATCTCATTTTTAAGCTCTTCGTTTGTCATAACTTTTCAATTTTAAACAATACAATCTCATAATGAGCCAAATAACGTTTCAGCCCACTATTTATGCAACTGCAAAGATACGAAAATATTTTTAATACTCTCTTTAAACACTCTTTTATCCACTTTTTACATTCTTATCCGTTGTCCTCGTCAATGATGCCGGAAAACCATTTATGCGACATCCGGCGTTGTGGCCGCCATTTCCGATGCCTGCCGACGCAAAACCCTGTTGACAGCCTGCCGCTATTCCGTCGCCACGTCTGGCCTTTTTTCCTCGTCCAAAAACCGTATTTGGACCGTACCAACTCCGTCCGTTGTACAATATATTACTTGTACAATATATGTACAATTGGTAAACGTACAAATATTGTACAAGTATTGTACATATATTGTACAACGGACGGAGTTGGTACCTTAATGTACTGGAAATGAGGCGGTGTTTGAATGGCTGATTCAGGGTGTCATTTTTTAGGCATCGGATTGGGTAAAGTTGACTGGTTTGTGATTATCGACTATTGTTTGGCTTCGAAGCGAAGCTAAAATAATTAAAAGGATATAAAATTTTTTTTCTTTTGTTTTTTTAGGGTGTTAATTTGTTAGTATCTCGTTTTCGCCTGTGTTTTGCGGTGATTTTATCCACTGTTTTTTTTGTGCTTTTCACCGGATAATGTTTGACTATTCATTGACTTATGATTTAATGAACAGCCTGTTTATTCAGCTGTGAACAGCTGTTTGTTCATTTCGTTTTATGTTTGTTTCTGTGATTATTTCTTTTGAAAAATGGATGTTTTCTTAACACTAATCAACATCAGCCGGGCATCGTTGTTTATCAACATTGTAATTCAGGGCTTTTCACCAGGTATTAAACAATGCATTGTTTATAAAACTATAAGAAGTTAATGTTTAGGCAGATAAGTAGGATTGGTGATAATTATTGAATCTTTTGTGGCATCAATGTTTTGCAAGTCGCTTTTTTATCGTAATTTTGCAAAAGTTATCAAAGTGTAAAATGAACTGTATGAATGAAATTATACCTATAGCTTGCGACCACGCGGGCTTTGAGCTGAAGGAGAAGGTCAAGGAGTTTCTGGCCTCGAAAAACATTGAGGCCAAGGACTTTGGTACATTCTCGAACGATAGTGTAGACTATCCTGACTTTGCGCACAAGGTGGGCAGCGCCGTCAACCGTGGCGACTACAAGAGGGGCATCGTTATCTGCGGCTCGGGCAACGGGGTGCAGATGACTGTCAACAAATACCCGAATGTACGCTGCGCGCTGTGCTGGAACGAGGAGATTGCGCAGCTTGGCCGGCAGCACAACGATGCCAACATCGTCTCTTTGCCTGCAAGATTCATTCCGGAGGATCTGGCGTTGAAGATTGTCGATATTTTCCTTTCAACACCCTTCGAAGGTGGACGTCACCAGCGCCGCGTAGAGAAAATCAATAAGTTGTTGGTTTAAGATGAACGACGATTTCTATAACAACTTCTTGGATTTGTCAGAGAAGGCTATCGAGGCGAATGCCGGTGCACGACGTTTTGCTCTGAACGCTGATAATGAAACGGATTTCGACATCAGCGGCTCTGCCATTCCGCGGTTCAAGGCGGCGTTGAGGCATACGGTGGAGAACCTTGACGAGGAGCTGACGCGCTTCGAGAACCATTTTGCCAACAAGCACAACGCGGTGTTTTGGGCAACCGACTACAATGATGTTTTCGAGAGTTTGAAGAAATTGTTCAAGGTGCACAAGGTCAAGTCTGTGCGCCTGCCCAATATCAACAATTCCACGATTTTCCGCGAGTTGGGAATCAAGTATTTCCTGCGTGACGAGAAGATTGCCCTGGCGGAGGACGGCGATATGCAGTTCTTCAATGCCGACAGGCTGCTGTCGGACACCGGGGCCATACTTCTGATGAACCAGACAAACAACAGCCTTGAACGCCTTACGAACTGCAAAACCAACGTCTTCTTCACTACTATAGACAGAGTTTTGTGCAGCGGCGACTGGGCGGATATGTATCGGCAGTTGGTCTCGTACAACTCGGGTTGCGGCAGGCAGGATATGATTATTTTCAAGGGGTCGGACAATTGTAACAACTACCTCTTTATTATTGACAATCAGCGTTCGCAGCTGTTGACGAACAAGGAGATACGCCAGTCGATGATGTGTCTGCACTGTGGCCGGTGCAATGATGTCTGTCCTGTTTTCCAAACCATTAGCGAGGAGCCTTACAACAATGTCTTTGCAGGACCTATGGCAAACGTGACGCTGCCCTATCTCGAGACTATGGAGAGCTACAGGCACGTTATGTATGCCTGCACCCTGTGTGGACGCTGCGAGGAGGTGTGTCCTTTATCGCTGCCGATACGCGAGATGATAGTGGAATCGCGCCATCTGCTTATCGCCGAGGGCGGGCTGGACAAGGAGGAAAGGCGGCAGTTGGGCGCTATGCGTAAAATGCTGAAAAGCCGTGCAAAACTGAATTCGTCGCCGTTCATCAAGAAGCATCTGATGTGCAAGTTCATTTCGTCCGACTACCGTAAATCGCACCGTATTCCGGCGTTCAGCAAGGAGGCTTTTGCCAAGTCGTACAAGAAAACATTAGAGAATGGTAAATGATTATGTTTATGACCCCGGTGCCTTTCGGGGATGTATGGCCGAGATAGAGGCAGGTGTCGGTGAAATGTCTGATTCAGAGCGGAAAGAATTGCTCGGCGAAGTATTTACGTGCATAGACAACACAACGCTTAACGGGGCTGATTCGCGACTTTCGGTCGAGGCATTCTGCCGTGCAACACGCGGGATGTGCCTTGCCGATGGCAAGGAGAGGCACGTGGCTTCGGTGTGCGTCTATCCTTGCTTTGCAGGCGTTGCCAAGAAGGAGTTGGAGGGTAGCGGTATAAGGGTTGCGTCGGTAGCAGGCGGTTTTCCTGCTGGACAGACACCGCAACGCATTAAGACAGAGGAAGTAAGATGTGCCGTTGCAGAGGGTGCCGAAGAGGTTGACTTTGTGATAAACAGGGGCTATTTCTTGACGGGCGACACCCAGGCTGTCTTTGACGAGGTCGCTGCCGCAAAGGAAGCGTGCGGAAACGATGCCTTGCTGAAGGTCATCATTGAAACGGGCGAGCTGCAATCGCCTGAAAATATTTATAAAGCATCAATGCTGGTGCTTGAGGCAGGAGCCGATTTCGTCAAGACATCGACAGGCAAGATTCCTGTCGGTGCCACCCCTGAAGCGGCGTATATTATGCTGACGGCAGTGCAAAATTATATAAAAATATCTAAAAAAGCTGTCGGCTTTAAGGCTGCAGGAGGCATTTCCAACCCCTCTGACGCCTTGGTTTTTTACCTTTTGCACAAAAAAATATTTGAAGGTAAAACTACTAACAACCAGAATTTTAGAATAGGTGCAAGCCGGCTCACGTCGCATCTTTTCAAATTTTTATCGGAATAACAACGTGTTTTTCCGATTTTTTTTTGTTATTTTGCACTCTTAAACTATTATATAATTAGTCTTTTAATGAAACCACTGCAACAAAAACTCTCCAAGTATACTGCGCCCCAAGAGGTAAAAGCCAAGGGCGTATATCCTTATTTTAGAGAGATTTCGAGCGATCAGGACACTATGGTGACAATGAATGGAAAGCGCATCCTGATGCTTGGTTCCAATAGTTATTTGGGTCTTACTAACCATCCGAAGATTAAAGAGGCTGCGAAGGCCGCTATCGACAAGTACGGTACGGGCTGCGCCGGCTCGCCGTTCCTTAATGGCACTTTGGACATACATCACAAACTTGAAGGCATCCTGGCCGATTTCCTTGGCAAGGATGGCGTTATGCTGTTCTCGGCAGGCTTTCAGGCCAATTCGGGTGTTATCCCTTGCATTACGGGCCGCAACGACTATGTTATCTTCGACGAGATGGACCACGCCTCTATCATTGAGGGCAAGCGCCTTACTTTCGCCAATACTCTGAAGTATCGCCATAACGATATGGCAGACTTGGAGCGCGTGTTGCAGCGCTGCCCCTTGGACGCCGCCAAGCTGGTGGTGACTGATGGTGTTTTCAGTATGGAGGGCGATGTGGCAAAGCTGCCTGAAATGCAGGTGCTGTGCGATAAATACCAGGCTACGCTTATGGTCGACGAGGCCCACGGCTTGGGCGTTTTCGGACGCGAGGGACGGGGTGTTACCGACCATTTCAATCTGCTCGACAAGACGGAGCTCGTTATGGGTACCTTCTCAAAATCGCTCGCTTCCATCGGCGGCTTTATCGCAGCAGACAAAGATACCATCAACTGGATGCGCCACAATGTGCGCCCCTACATCTTCACAGCCAGCATTCCGCCGTCGGCGACCGCATCGGTAATAGCCGCCATCGAGATTATGCGCAGCGAGCCAGAACGCCAGGAAAACCTGTGGAAAGTGGCCAACTACGCCCTCAAATCGTTCCGTGAGGCAGGCTTTGAGATTGGCAATACTGAGACACCCATCATTCCTCTCTATGTGCGCGACAACGAGAAGACTTTTATGGTTACGAAGATGCTGCTCGACGAAGGTGTCTTTGTAAATCCGGTCATATCGCCAGCCGTGCCGCCCGAGGACACGCTCATTCGCCTTGCTTGGATGGCCACGCACACTATAGAGCAGGTGGATTTTGCGGTAGAAAAGACAGTCAAGTGCTTCAAGAAATTAGGATTGTTGTAAAAAAAACAATTTAACAACCAGCGTCCTTAAGGACTTTGGGGTCTTTGAGGAGGCTTTAAAGTCCTTTCGCTTTTTTTATGGAGAACATTGTTATTAGTGAAGTCAACGGTCGTCGCGACCTTAACAGATTCATTGAATTTCCAAACAAACTCTTTAAAGATGTGCCTACATACGTGCCGCCGCTGAACCGCGACGAGCGGGCACTGCTGACCGACAGGAACCCCTCGCTTGAACACTGCGACCTGCAGATGTATCTTGCCACCGTCGACGGCAAGGTTGTGGGCCGCGTGGCGGCAATCATCAACCATACAGTTAATCAGCACTGGAACAAGAAGGCTGTGCGTTTCGGATGGTTCGACTTCGTTGAGGATTTCGACGTCTGCAAGGCCCTGTTCGACAAGGTTGTGGAATATGGCCGTAGCAAAGGGATGACAGAAATAGAGGGTCCTTTCGGCTTCACCGATATGGACAAGGAATGCTGGGTGATTGAAGGCTTCGATGCCCGCCAGAACCTCAGCACGCTCTACAATCCGAAGTACTATATTGACTTCATCGAACGTCTGGACTGCAAGATTCTTTGCCGCTGGCAGCAGTACAAGATGCCGGCCAGCCAGCCGATACCCGACAAGGTGGCTCGCATCAACCAGCTTATCCTCGAGCGCTACAACCTCAAGTTGCTGCGCTTCAAGAAGCGCAAAGAGGTCTATCCCTACGCCCGCAAGTTCTTCCACACGCTGAACGATGCCTTCAAGGACCTTTATGACTTTGTGCCAATGACGGAGAAGGAAATCGATGTATACGTAAAGGAGTATTTCCCTTTCATCAATCTGGATTTCTGCAACTTCGTTGTCGACAAGGACGACAATCTGGTGGCTTTCGGCCTCAGCATCCCCAGCCTTACCGAGGCTTATCAGAAGGCCAACGGACACCTGTTCCCCTTTGGCTGGTACCATTTGCTGCACGCCCTGCACAAGTACGACACTATCGACCTGCTGCTCAACGGCGTGCACCCCGAATGGCAGAAACGCGGCGTGCACTCTATCTACTACGCCGAGATGAACCGCAACGCCATCAAAAACAACGTCGTTTGGGCCTATACCAACCCCCAGATCATCGGCAACGAAGCCGAAAAAATCTGGGGCACCACCTACGAGACCGAGCCGCTGATGATGCGCGCCGTGTTCGGGAAAGAGATTTAGTTAATAAAAAATTATTTGATATAAACATAATAAAAATGAAGTAATAAAGTATATATAAAAAAGAGCTGACCGCCCGATATTCTCGTCTGAAAATTCTGGTAAAATTTATAGCACTGAGAATAAGCTAGCGGAAGGTTCACGCCCTGGGCGTGAATTATTCTGTCGCTTATCAAGTGCAAGGTTTACCAGAGCCCTCAGACTGATAAGAGACACAAAAGAATAATTCAACGCCTTTTTTGTTTGGTTCTATTCCAAGTGTCGAAAGGGATGTCAATGAATTATAAAAGTAAAGTTTTTATTTTTGCAAGCCTTGCAAAACTATCATAAGAAAATAGAGTTTATATAATTTTGCAAAAGATATGAATTCGGCGATAGGCAAAAACACGTTGACAATTAGAATAATAAAGCAATGGAAAATAATGATTTTTCAAAATTGAAACCAGAAAAGGCTTTTTTTAGCAAAAAAACGCCTTTCAGCTTTTATTCCGGAATGACGATTTACATAGAACCGGCGTGGAATGAATGTATGAATTGTTACATTAGTGACAATTTTGAATTAATAGAGAAATGTTGCAACATCAATAAATCATTCGTATACCTACCAGGGATTGTAAAAGGGATGGACAATATAATCCGTTACAATAGACCAAACCTTGCTTTTGATTTCGTTGGCAAGAAAGGCGATTTCAGGGCCGACATTCAAGAAATGTATAATAAATTGTGTGCTTGCAGATTGGATAAACGAGACTGGATACCTGATGTGCCTATGGTGATCAGTTATGAATACACGGAGGATGATTGTGAGGCGGTGCTGCTTTGGCCGTTGTATTACGAAAACGACCAGCAGTTTCTCGCGCGACTGAAAAGAATACTAAGCATTGATCCTTTCAAAGATATCCGTTGCAGTTCAATAGATGAATACTGCCCACCTGACGACCCAAGAGATAATGCTGATAGAGAAAGTGTTTACGAAATAGCACGCGAGATTAAAACACGCATAGAAAAACTTAAGCTGAAGGGTGTGTCTGAATATGTAATCAAACATTTGATTTCTTTGCCCGAAGCCAAACTAAGCCGTCTCCGTATCACCAATGATTACCGTATCATTCTGACAGACTACAACAATATGGAGATACCGATGCCCACATTGTCAAAAGTTGTTTTCTTTTTCTTCTTGAGGCATCCTGAGGGAATGCGATTCAAGGATATGATTTTCTACAAGGATGAGTTGATGCAGATATATTGTCGACTATCAAATCGCGAGAATATTGACAGAATGGAGCAAAGTATTGACGAACTTGTTGATACTACACGGAATTCCATTAACGAGAAATGCAGTAGAATACGTGCTGCCTTCGTGAGCCGCTTCAGCGAAGACTTGGCTAACAATTATTGTATAACTGGCTATTTGGGCAGAGAAAAAAGGATAACATTGGACAGAAGGCTTGTTATCGATGAGGTTGGAATACTGAATTAGATATGGATAAAGACAGCAAAGGATGGATTGACTTTGTAGATGAAAAAATGGAAGAAATCAACCCACCTAATCCAATAGAAGAAGATGGTACAGAAAATATGATGATTTATTAATCTTCATTACCTGTTTGATTTTGGTTGTTGGAATTATTCTTGCAGTCTTAACTTCAGAAGGGGTCATTTAGAAAAAATAATATTGTATGGATGATGAAATAGAAAAGAAAGCTGAGGTTTTTGAGTATGTAGACAAGAAAAAGGAGGCTTTAGGCTGCTTGGCTTTTATGGGTGGAGAATTGTTAGGATGTGCTTTTCAGATAGGAATCGTAATAGCTATTTGTGCTATTATTGGGGCAATTTTAAACATTTAAATAATAAATATAGTTTATATGGCAATTATATCTAATATGTGGAACAAAGTCGTTGGGTGGTTTGAGGATCGCAGCGACCGAACAAAACTAATTCGCAGTTTCAACAAGGCGGCTAAAGATTCATTTGTGAGTGGAATCACGCCAGTACTATTGCAGGCTAACACTTCAAGAGGGTACAAACCCTATAGGCATCAATTTTCCAATATAATAGGAGGTAGTGGGTTTCGTATAAAGGCAATGTCAGGACGGCAGTTGTCCAAGCAAGACATTGTCAATATTGGTTCTGTTGTCCTTGCAGATAACATTTTGGTTAGAAGAATGGTTGTTTTGGGGGTTGATACCCTTGAAATACATTGTGACGTCGGCAGCTACGGTTGCCGTTGGCAATTACACGATTTTATTATGATAGGAGGAAGTCAAAATGAATAAAGACACAATTCAAGCAATAAGCGACACTGTTTCATCTGTAAATACTCCATATTCAGGGGTTGACATTTGGATGATTATCGCCCTTATAGAAGCTGTTTTAATATTTATTTTACTGGTTTCTAAAACAAACAGCTCTAATATAAAAAAACAAAACATAAAAGAGAAGGTGAAGGCAGAGGGTGAAATAGATTTTGCTGACGTTTTGAACAGTTCATTTAATGCTGAAGAATTATACAATCAACTAATAAGGCTCTGCCATCCTGACCGTTATGCTCCAGACGAAAATAAAATGGCTATTGCAAATAATATTTCCACTCGTGTTACAGAAAGCAGATATAGTGTAAAAGCGCTGGAGTCCCTAAAAAACGAAGCAAAAGAAAAACTTAACATTAAAATATAAAATAATGGAAGGAATTGGTATAATTTTTGCACTGATTATCCGTGCCGGTATAGGCGCTTGGATAGGAAACAACCGTCAAATAGGTAGTGCTTGGGGAGCAGTTTTAGGATTGTTTCTGGGTATTATTGGATGGATTATTGCAGCTTGCAGTAAAAAGAATAATACTCCAACATTCACTAATGCACAAGGAGATGAGAGCAAATGAAAGTGTGGGGTTGGATACTTGTTGTTTTTGGAGGATTAAGTGCCGTGGGTGCATTTGTTGTTGCGGTAGAAGGAGGGGAATCTAATTTTGGTGGTATAACGTTTGTTGTACTGGGCTTGTATCTTTTGCACCTGAGCAAGCAAAAGCAAAAACAACAAAAGGATCAAAAAAAATGGGATAATGAAAGTTAGTATCAGATTAATAATAGTAATTACTACGCTTGCTTTTAATTTTGTGTCTTGCAGCAGTGTGCGAAGCAGGTCCACAGAAAATAATGAGCTTTCTCTTTGGCCGGATAATCTGCGATATATGGCAAAGGAGTGGCATTTCAACGACAGCCAGTTGGCTATAATCGATCAGATTGATTCGGTGTATCGTCTTGTCGAAGGCAGCACCGTAGGTGAAGATGAACTGAAAGGCCCGATATGCCAGATGAGGTCCAATATTGAGTCGGCAATGTCCAATGACACCTCGTTCCTGTTTTTCTATCTGATGCAGGCCACAGCACGCAACTTTTCGGGCTTGTCAATGCGCGATGTAAGATTATTACATTGCAGTTGCGCCATCGATATTATGCAGTTAGGATTCAAGTGGAATACGAAAAGCGACCAGGAAGGTGATACGATGTTATATCCTATGTATGCCAGGTCGTGGGATGCTCTCGACAGATACGCTATAATAAATGTGAGTAAATCGCAAGATGATTCATTGCTGTCCACGGTTATTGTTTTAAATAATAATGTCGATATGACAATGGACGAAATAAAAATTGCTGTGTACGACTATGACAATAATCCGATTGACGTCCTTTATGAATACGAATTAATCGTCGATTCGTCAGAAGTGGAAAATGGAACCAAAAGACTGACTATACCTAACGAGCGTTTAATGGATTGGCTTTATATTTCGTACGCAATGACAATTACATTCAAAACCAGTAATGGATGGTACCAAATAGACGGTTTCCCGAATGCTTGTTTTGTGCAGCAAATCGGGGAATGTCCTCGCGTTCTGGCATTTTTAAGAGAGATGGGAAAATGTGATTAGTTTCCCAAGTCAGAACCTTGCCGTTATCGGCAAGGAGATATAATTAGGTCTCTTCCAAATCAATACCAATAGCCTCGTTGTCGGACGAGGCTGTTTCTGTATTCTGGCGTTGTGTGGTGTCCTCGGTGATAAATGGGTCTCCTTCAAGTGGTTCCGGCTCTATTTTGCCTTCTGTGGTGCAGGCTGAGGTGGCAAGGCTCAAGGTCAAACCGGCCACAAGCGCGGCCTTGCTCAGTTTGCCGCGGCGCCCAAGCTCTTTTTCAAGATACTGCAGCTCTGCGTCGCATCGTGGACAGGTACCCTCGCAAGGGCCGTCGTAGTGGCATTCGTGCTCCTCAAAGGGAATGTTGTTCTCGCAAGCAATCTGTTGACGGATATCCTTCAGCTGTTTGCAGATGTCTTTACCATTGCTTCTCATCTTGTTGATTGTTAGAGGTTACACTTTATAATAGCTCCTTAAAATCCCTACCATCCAGTTGCCTGGAATGATGCGTTTCAGCAGCACCGAGAGTCTCTGTTCGAGGTTGGCAACCACATAGCGCAGACGCGGCCGGCGGCTGCAGATGATTTTCTCTATCGTTTTGGCCAGTTTTTCGGGCCGTAGGCCGCCGTTCTCCTCCTTCTCGATAAGTTCCAGGGAGCGGGCGAAACTGGCGCCGTAGGCGGCGTTTTTTGCCGTCAGTTCGGAGTTCTTGCGCCGCGCCGTGAAGTTGGTGGCAAAATCGCCGGGTTCCACCATTGAGACGCGGATGCCGAAACCCCTGACTTCGGCCGCCAAAGCCTCGGTGAAACCCTCGATAGCGAACTTGGAGGCCGAATAGAAGCCTTGGTACGGCAGGCCCATAACGCCGCCGATGGAGCTGAGGTTGATGATTTGGCCTCTCCCCTGCCCTCGCATCACCGGCAGAACCGCCTGGCACACGTTGACGCATCCGCGGAAGTTGGTGCCCATCTGCAGCTCGATTTCCTCGCTGGTGGCCATCTCCAGCGAGCCGCCGATGCCCATTCCGGCATTGTTCACAACCACGTCTATCCTGCCCTGCTCTTCGACAATGCGTTCTATGCCGCGCGCCACCGCCTCGCGGTCGCGAACATCCATTACGATGAAGTGTATGTCGTTGTGCTGCACCTCGTTGCGGCTGGTGCCGTAAACGGTGTAGCCTTTCGCAGCAAGTCTTTCGGCCGTCGCCTTGCCAAAGCCCGACGAGGCACCGGTAATCAATACTACTTTGCCCATTTTTTCAATTGTTTCGATTTGCAAAGATATAAACTTTTTGCGGAACAGCCAAATTTTTTTCCCCGACCACACCAAAAGTCGACGTGTCCGCCACGCGGTGTGCAACCCCACCCTTGCTGCCGGATGCGCCGCCCCGAAACTGCACATCCGCCATACTAAATTTTACCCGACTTTTTGATAAATTCCTACCAAATTCTACTCGAGTGAACTTTGACTAAACTTTGGTAAAACTTTGAGTAAACTTTGGTAGGAATTTGGTACCTGGAAATCAGGGAGTTGGTAAAGTGCATTTTTGGCCCTTTTCCGACCCTTTCAAAACTTGTCTGTTATGTCTGTTATCGCTTGATGTTCAGCTTGTTGTGCGCAATGGTCGTTAGTTTTCAACAAATTTATCATTTTCACCGATTTCAGGGGGCGTTTTGTGTCCTTTCGAGGTTGGCCGTACCGCCTGTTTGGGTCCAAAAAAAATCATATTTTTATTTGGAACAATATTTTTCATACTTTGTCGTTATCCCATCCTAAAATTGTGTTTTGTGTCATCGCAGGGCAACATAATAGGCAGGCTGGATGCTTTCATCCGCAAGTACTACAAGAACAGGCTTATAAAGGGCCTGTTGCTTGCTGCGGCGGGCATTTTGCTGCTTTATATAGCGGTAGTTGTGCTTGAGCATTTCGGCTGGTTCGGCATCGGTGTCAGGACGGTCCTGTTCTGGTCGTTTATCGCTGCCATTGCCGCGATTTTGGGCATCTATGTAGTTGTCCCTCTGCTTAAAATGATGCGGCTTGGCAAGTGCATCTCGTACGAGACGGCGGCGAAGATAATAGGCGACTATTTCCCCGAGGTGAGTGACAAACTGCTGAACCTCTTGCAGTTGCAACAGATGGGGGAGGCGTCGGACAGCGAGCTGCTGCTGGCGTCGATAGACCAGAAGTCGGCGCAACTGTCGCCAGTGCCTTTCCTCAAGGCCATCGACCTGCGCGGCAATGTGAGATATGTGAAGTATGTGGCGGTGCCGTTGCTTTTCCTGGTTGTTGCGCTGATTGTGGCGCCGTCGTTCATCACCGAGCCGTCAAAGCGCCTGATAAAGCATTCTACCTTCTACGAGAAGCCTGCGCCCTTTGCCTTTGTTTTGGAAAACAGCGACTTGTCGGCTTCGCAGCAGGAGGATTTCACGGTCAATGTGACGGTTGATGGCGACGAGATTCCGAACGACGTGGCCATCCTTGTCGACGGGGTCAGCTACCGTATGCGGAAGCTTGACAATACGCATTTCAGTTATCTTTTCAAGAATATCCAGCGCTCGCACGAGTTGCAGTTTTCGGCCGTCGGCGTCGTGTCGAAGGTCTATAGGCTCGAGGTTTTGCCGCGTCCGGCGGTGGTGCACTACCAGGCGCGCCTCTCCTACCCTGCTTACACCGGCAAGGAGGCCGAAACACTGCAGAATGAAGGCGATTTGACGGTACCGAAGGGCACGCGGATCGAGTGGGTTTTCCAGACGCGCGATGCCGATTCGCTGGTGTTTCTGACGGAGGACAATCCCCGCGTACTTTTGCCCAACGACAACGGCCGCACTTCGGCTGCGGTAAGGGCAATGAGCTCGTTTTCATACGCTTTCTTCGTCAACAACAGCCGTATTGTTTCCGACACGCTCGCCTATGCGGTGTCAGTCATCGACGACGCCTACCCTATGATAGCGGTTATGCAGATGAGCGATTCGCTAATGCCTGAGCGACAGTTCTTTAAAGGGCAGATTAAGGATGACTACGGCTTCTCGAAGCTTGAATTCGTGGTGGTGAAGACCAACGTGTCCGACACATCGCTCAGGTCGACAGAGCGTGTGCCGGTTGCCATTACGCGCGACGCATCGCAGGAATTCTATTATTCGTGCGACCTCTCGCAGGTTGCGCTCAATCCCGGCGACCACGTCAAATACTACTTTGAGGTGTGGGACAACGACGGCATCAATGGGGCGAAGTCGACCCAGTCGCAGTCGTTCGAGATACAAGTGCCTACAGAAGAGGAGATTGACCATATTTTACGCTCGTCGACATCTGAGATTAACAAGCAGGCGGATTTGTCGGTTTCTGAACTCAGGAAGTTGCAGGACGAGATTAATGATATGATGCGTAAACTTGTTGACAAGAAGGAACTTACGTGGCAAGATAAGAAGCAGATAGAGGAGCTCAAAAAGAAGCAGGAGGAGGTGCGCAACCAGCTGCAGCAGATGCGCCAGCAGATGAAGGAGAACCAGCGCCTGGAAGAGAAGTTCCGCGACCAGAGCGAGCACTTGATGGAGAAGCAGAAAGAGCTCGATCGTCTGTTTGATGAGGTTATGAGCGATGAAATCAAGGAGTTAATGAAGGAGATGGACCGGCTGATGGACGAGGTCGACAAGAAGAAGGTGCAGGAAGAGCTGGAGAATATGAAGTTGAAGAACGAGGACCTTGAGAAGCAGCTTGACCAGAATATTGAGCTGATGAAGCGACTGGAGTTGGAGAAGAAAGTGGAGCAAGCTGTCAACAAGGCTGAGGATTTGGCTAAGAAGCAGGAGGAACTATCTAAGAAACAGGATGATTCGAAGCAGCAGTTGTCGGAGCAGCAACAGCTGTCGGAGCAGTTTCAGCAGTTGAAAAAGGATATTGAGCAGATAGAAAAGGATTACAAATCGCTCGACAGTCCGTCGGATTTCAAGGCCGACAAGGAGCTTCAGAACCAGATAGAACAGAAGCAGCAAGAGGCCGAAAACAGCCTTCAGAAGGGCAAGAAAAAGGACGCATCCAAGTCGCAAAAGTCGGCGGCTGACGAATTGCACCAGCTGTCGGAGCAGCTGGCTCAGGCCCAGATGGACATTGAGCAGCAGGAGCTTGCGGAAGACTCGGAGCAAATACGCCTTTTGCTCAAGAACCTTGTGCAGCTCTCTTTCAACCAGGAATCGCTCATTTCTGTTCTTGGAACAGTGAATGTACAGGACCCTAAGTATCAGCAGATTATTTTTGATCAAAACAGGTTGAAGGACGATTTCCGCAATGTGGAGGATTCGTTGCGAGCCTTGGCGAAGAGGCAGGTTGCCGTGGCTGCTGTTGTCAACAAGGAACTGGCTGAAGTTAATTCAAACATCGCCAAGTCGATGTCGGCCCTTCTGCAGTACAACCAATCGATTTATGGTAGTATCCACAACACAACGCCGTCGAAGAGTATGCAGTATTCTATGACGTCGCTGAACAATTTGTCGCTCGTTCTTGCCGAATCTCTTGACCAGATGCAGAACCAAATGCGTCAGAATCAGCAACAAAAGAAGCAGGGAAGTTGCAAGCGTCCTGGTATGAAAATGAAGGGTGGCCAGTGTCAAAACCCGGGGTCGGGCAAGCCTTCGCCCAAGTCGATGCGACAGATGCAGGAGGAGCTTAACAAGCAGATGCAGTCGCTTAAAAAAGAACTCGAGAAACAGGGCAATAAGCCTGGTCGCACTAAGATTGGCGAGCGCAATTCGATGAGTTCTGAGTTCGCTAAAATGGCTGCACAACAGGAGCAGATACGCCGTATGATGCAGGAGTATGGGCAGGAAATGAAGAACCAAAGCGGTGGTAACAGCAAGCTGGCAAAGGAGGTCGAGGATATTATGCGTCAGATGGAACAGACTGAGGCAGACCTTGTTAACAAGACTATTACTCATCAAACCATACAGCGTCAGCAGCAGATTATGACGCGCTTGTTGCAGCACGAAAAGGCTGAAATGGAACGCGAAAAGGAGGATCGACGTGAAAGTACTGAAGGAAAGGATGTCTACCAGCCGTCGCAAGGTGACCTCGAGCAGTACAAGAAACTGCAGGAGAAGAATATGGAACTGTTCCACACCACTCCTCCGGCGCTGAATAACTACTACAAGAACAAGGTCAACGACTATTTCTTCAAGTTCTGATTCGCCCCCTCTCCTACCCCATTCCGGCTCTGTTTTACCGACATTTCCTACGTTTTACCCTGGCTGCTTCTACGTAGTAGGAGTTCAACAATTTATGAAATTTTTTGAAATATGTTTGGTGTTTCAAAAAAATGATGTATCTTTGTAGTTGAGATAGTATTTGAATTTTTCTATGGAAAAGCTTGTTATACAGTCTGATATTAACAATCTGATAGAGGTTGAACGTTTTGTAAGTGCCGTTTGTGATACTTATAACATCAACAATTATGCCGGTACTATCTCTATGTC
Organism: uncultured Bacteroidales bacterium; assembly: GCA_905236645.1. GTDB lineage: Bacteria > Bacteroidota > Bacteroidia > Bacteroidales > P3 > Colimorpha. The sequence goes on along the minus strand of CAJOMZ010000002.1, from coordinate 19,042 downwards.
GCTGCTCCAAGCTGTCGAAAATGCTATTGTACACGGCAACAACTGTGTTGTCAGCAAGGATGTAACAATTGAAAGTGATCTCTGCAAGGGCGGTGTGTATTTTTCCGTCTCCGACGAGGGGAAGGGGTTTGACTATTCTTGTTATGGCTCCATCCCAGCCCAAGAGGGTAGAGGCACTGGCCTGTTCTTGATGAAAACTCTTTCCGATGGTTTGAGTTTTCAAAATGGCGGCAGTACGGTTCGACTCGATTTTATCATCAATGGTATTGAGACAACCCGTGCCTTGGAGCGGATTATGACTTTGCGAAACTATTATGCGCCGAAGACTGTCTATGCGTAGTCCGTCACCATCTGTTTCCCTTTTTTCCTTTCGTTTGCCTGTAGAGTTTCCCTGTCCAAGCTTTTTTACTTCGCGGAAATTGAGGAATAATAGTTTATTTATGGGTTTATCTTGCATAGAATCAGTTTGTTGCCTTGATTTGTATCCTGTACAGGATTGCTTGTCTAATATTTGATTTCATCGTTTTATACTATGGCTATCTACTTTTCAAATGCCGATATAGATTTTTCACTCAAAGATGAACCACTCTTGAAAAAGTGGATTGCTCAAGTGATAAAGAATCACTCTATGCACGTTGGTAAAATCAACTACCTCTTCTGCTCGGACGAATATGTTCACGATGCAAATGTGAAATTTCTGAATCACGACACATATACAGACATTATTACTTTTGATACTGTCGAGGGCGATTCTGTGTCTGGAGACATTATGATAAGCATTGATAGGGTAGGGGAGAATGCAGAGCTGTTTTCTGTGGCTTTTGAAGAGGAGCTTCATAGGGTCGTTATTCACGGTGTGCTTCATTTATTGGGATTCAAAGACAAGTCTGATGCCGATGCTGCTCTGATGCGACAGAAGGAAAACGAATCCCTGGAGCTGTTAAAGACCATTAGTTGTTAGTGCTGTTTCACGTGAAACAAGTCGCGTAATACTCTATAATATAAATTGTTCAATGATGCGGTTCGAAGAATATGATGTAGTTGTGGTTGGTGCTGGACACGCTGGTGCTGAGGCTGCTGCTGCCGCTGCAGGACTCGGTGCAAAGACGCTGCTGATTACCCAAAACCTCGATACAATCTGCCAGATGTCGTGCAATCCTGCAATGGGTGGTGTGGCAAAAGGGCAGATTGTCCGGGAAATTGATGCTCTTGGAGGCTGGTCGGGCGTTGTTACAGACCATTCAATGATTCAATTCCGTATGCTTAACCGCTCTAAAGGCCCTGCGATGTGGAGCCCTCGTGCGCAGTGTGACAAGGCGGTTTTCTCATCAAACTGGCGCTATGTGCTTGAGAACACACCAAATCTTACCCTATGGCAGGACGAGGTGGTTGATATTATAACCAATGGCGAAGTGGTGTCTGGTGTCGTAACTCGGATGCAGATTACTATCCCTGCAAAGGCTGTTGTGCTGACAAACGGCACGTTCCTGAATGGTCAAATATTCATAGGAGAAACGGTCTTGAGTGGTGGTAGGATAGGGGAGAGGCCAGCTCTTGGCTTGTCTGATAAATTGAAGGAGGCGGGTTTCGAGGTTGAAAAGTTGAAGACCGGCACACCAGTCAGAATCGATGGGCGGACAATAGACTTTAGTGCTCTGGCAGAGCAGCCAGGAGACGAAGATCCACAAAAGTTCTCTTTCAGTCCCCAGACAAAGCCTCTGACGGAACAAAAACCCTGTTTTTTGGCCTATACAAATCTGCATACACACGATATACTCCGTTCTGGATTCGAGAAATCTCCGTTGTTTACAGGGCTTATTCAAGGACGCGGACCGCGCTACTGCCCCTCTATAGAGGACAAGATTGAACGCTTTGCCGGCAAAGACAGGCACCAACTTTTCGTAGAGCCGGAAGGCCTACATACCAACTCTTATTACCTTAACGGATTCTCCTCATCATTGCCTCTTGATGTGCAGTTGGACGCGCTGCACACGATTGAGGGTTTTGAGCAGGCTCAGATTTTTAAACCTGGCTATGCTATTGAGTATGATTACTTTCCGCCAACGCAATTGAAGTATACCCTTGAAACAAAACGCATAGAGAACTTGTATTTTGCCGGACAGATTAATGGCACAACGGGCTATGAGGAGGCCGCTTGCCAGGGCCTGATGGCTGGTATAAATGCAGTACTGAAACTGCGAGGCAAACAGGCTTTCGTGCTTGGCCGGTCGCAGGCTTATATAGGTGTCCTCATAGACGATTTGGTGACAAAGGGTGTCGATGAACCCTACCGTATGTTCACGTCGCGTGCTGAATACCGCATACTTTTACGTCAGGATGACGCCGATATAAGGCTCACGCCGCTGTCGCACGCTGTAGGTTTGGCTTCGCAAGAGCGCCTTGACAGGGTCAATGAAAAGATGCGTTATACGGCACGATTGTCAGAGACAATTGAGCAGACTCCAATCCTGCCGAACGACTCGAATAGTTATTTGGAACAGCATAATTCCGCCCCGTTGTCGCAGAAAGTCAAGCTTTCCAACCTGCTGCTGCGTCCTGAAATCACGATGCAAGACCTGATTGCCTTGTCGCCCTCGTTGGGCGAAATGCTGGCCGATATTCCAGAAACTATACGTCGAGAAGTGTGCGAGTCGGCAGAGATTTTGACCAAATACAGCCGCTATATCGAAAAGGAAAAAGAGGTGGCAGATAAGATATTGAAATACGAAAACCTGCCGTTGAAAGAAGGGGTAGATTATCATTCTATCTCTGCCTTGTCGTTTGAGGCGAGGGAAAAGCTTTCAAAGATGCGGCCTCAAACCATTGGTCAGGCTTCGCGCATTAGCGGTGTCTCGCCTGCCGACGTGTCGGTATTGCTGATAATGATGAACTGCCGATGAAATATGGCGGAAAGGCCCTGTCGGTTAAGCCGTAAATATCATAGACTATGATGTTTACGGCTTGTTTGTATCAATAATGTGGCTGTTCTGCCTGTTTCACGTGAAACAGAAGGCCTAAATACCATAGTCTATGGTGTTTAGATTGTGATTTTTGAGAGATAATCCTTGGATTCTGGTCCTAAGTTGAAGAGCAGATCCAGTATGCTGACATTGCTGTTGAAGGGCATACGGTCGGAGAATACTTGCTCGTATCTGGGGCAATCGGGCAGCCGCTCTGGGTGTTTGTATGAAAAGCGGTCGCGATAGTCGCAGGCATCGCCATCAGGCTTTGTGTAATTATCAGTATATAAAATGTTGCAGGGAGATTTCAGCTTTGCAAAGACATACTTCAGCAGTGTTTCGTTCAATTCTATTAGTCGGTTGCAGCGCTGCATTAAGATTTGTTCGATTTCGTCACGATAGTAGAGAAAATAGGGCGACGAGTTGTAGGCTGCCTCCATCGCCCTCCAGTGCATCAGGTTCCAGTGTTCGGCATAGCTGATGCCGACATCGGCTGTCAGCGTGTGCGATCCATTGCATCGCACAACCGGCACACTCAGCGTCATCGGGCCGTTAGCAGTAAGGATGACTGTGCGGTTGCGGTGTGTCTGCTTTGGGAAAGATTCTTGCTGTTCAACGACTATTGTGCTCGCCTGCAGCATTGCCGCGGTCAGTGCAATGGAAGGAAAATAGGCGGTTGGGAAAAGGGCAGGGTAAGAGTCCATCGTCGTTCTAACGGCCATAGATTACGGCCAGCAGTTCGTCGTCCTCGAAGAAAAAGTCGATATTGCCCTCGTTGAACGATATGCGGCGCTCGCCCCAGGCCTCCTCGTCGGCATCCTGCTCATAGTATTTGTTTTTCACCATCAGCTGCACAATCTCTTTTTCGCCCATATCGAAGATGTTTTTGCCCAGAAGAGTGGCATCTTCGACAGAGATGTCGATGCACTCCAGCGTGGGGTTCTCACCTTCGAAAAACAGCGTTATGCCGCCATTCTCGTAGTGAAGGATGGTGGTTGTTTCGTCGGCTGCATTTTCCATACATTCCACCTCCTCGGCGTTGCCCATCAGTGCTACAACCTGCTCGACAGGCATACCGAACTCAATGTCGCCGAGGCCCTTCTTAATATTTATTGAATAGTCCATTTTCTGGTTTTTTGGTTTAGTTTCACGATACAAAAATACAACCTTTTTTCAGATTGGCAAAATAAAAATTCAAAATGTCGCTAAAATGGCATCAAGATCAGGACAAAACGCACGTCGATTTCAGACCTCGTTGGTGGTTGACGACGCCGTATCGCGGCCGGCATTTCACCGCAGCAAGGATGGGGGCAACATAAAGCTCGGGTATAGTTTCAACATCGAAGTGCAACACCGTTGTGAAAAGATAGCAGTAATTCCGCGTTTCAATGCAATATAAACCCTTGTTTTCCTTTTGGCAGAGACATATTTCTTGGAAATAGCTGCTCTTGCTACTTGCTGATTTTTAGCCTTGTATGACTTGCAACGTGTTGCTTGTAGAAAAATATTTTGCCAGTAAATAAAAAAGTAGTACTTTTGCAAACTCAAAATTGAGGGTAAAACTATACGTTGACTACGTAGCTCAGCAGGTAGAGCACATCCCTTTTAAGGATGGGGTCCTGGGTTCGAGCCCCAGCGTGGTCACAGATAAATTGCAATGCTTTTTGGGACTACGTAGCTCAGCAGGTAGAGCACATCCCTTTTAAGGATGGGGTCCTGGGTTCGAGCCCCAGCGTGGTCACAAAAAAAACAGCGAGCCTTTTGGCTCGCTGTTTTTGTATGTTGTGGAGGTTTACTCTACTGTCACTGACTTTGCCAGGTTACGTGGCTGGTCGACGTTACGGCCCTTGGCAATAGCCACGTAGTAGGAGAGGAGCTGCAACGGCAGAATGGCCAGCAGGGGCACGTAGCAGTCGCGCGTGTCTGGTATTTCGAAGCAATAGTCGGACATTCCCTTGACTACCGTGTCGCCTTCAGTGACTACGCTGATAATCTTGCCCTTACGTGACTTGATTTCCTGTATGTTGCTGACAATCTTTTCATACATACCGCGCTTTGGAGCAATGACCACGACCGGCATCTCTTCATCGATGAGGGCGATGGGGCCGTGCTTCATCTCGGCTGCGGGGTAGCCCTCGGCGTGTATATAGCTGATTTCCTTGAGCTTTAGGGCACCTTCGAGTGCCACAGGGTAGTTGTATCCACGGCCCAGATAGATAAAGTTGCGGGCGTAGGTAAACATCTGTGCAAATTGGTCGATGCCCTTGTTGTGGTCGAGCGTCCACTGCATCTTGTCGGGAATCAGCTGCAGCTCGTCGACAAGCATATGGAACATCTCGTTGCTGAGGGTCTTTTTCTCCTTGGCAATGGCCAGGCCGAGCATTATGAGCGTTATGACCTGCCCCGTGAAGGCTTTTGTCGACGCTACGCCGATTTCAGGGCCTACGTGGAGGTAGGTGCCGCTGTCGGTGGCTCGAGGGATTGAGGAGCCGATTACGTTGCAAATTCCGTATAGGAATGCCCCCTTGCTCTTGGCCAGCTGGATGGCGGCTAAGGTGTCGGCGGTTTCGCCCGATTGAGAGACGGCGATGACGACGTCGTCGGGGAAGATAACGGGGTTGCGGTAGCGGAACTCGGAGGCGTACTCTACTTCGACTGGAATCTGGGCCGCCTCTTCAATGAAATACTTTCCGATAAGAGCTGAGTGCCAAGAGGTTCCACAGGCGCAGATGATGATGCGGCGGGCATTGATGAACTTCTCTTTGTGGTCGATGATGCCGCTCAGCAGCACGTCTTTGTCCACAACGTTCAGACGTCCTTTGGTGCAGATGCGCATTGCGGCGGGTTGCTCGTAGATTTCCTTGAGCATAAAGTGGGCGTAGCCGCCTTTCTCCAGTTCGTCAAGGTTCATCTGCAGCGTCACCAGCTGGGGGGTCTGCTTGACATTGCTCAGGTTGGTGATTTTCAGGTCACCCTTGCGGTTCATTATTGCAATTTCCTCGTCCTGAAGGTATATGACCTTGTTGGTGTATTCAATTATGGGAGTTGCATCGCTGCCGAGGAAGAACTCGGCCTTGCCGTTTTGCTTGTCGTTATCGCTGCCCACGCCGATAATCAGCGGACTGCCCTTGCGGGCGCAGATAAGCTGGTCGGGATTGCGCTTGTCAAGTATGGCGATAGCGTATGCGCCTACGACGCTCTTCAGTGCCAACTGAACAGCGGTGTAGAGGTCGCAGTTGTGCGTATTCTGCGTGTACTCAACCAGTTGCACCAGCACTTCGGTGTCGGTCTCGCTGCAGAACGTCATACCGTTTTTCTCCATCTCTATTCGCAGCGGCTTGTAGTTTTCAATAATGCCGTTGTGGACGAGCGCCAGGTTTTTGGACTGCGAGTAGTGGGGGTGTGCATTGGTGGCGTTGGGCTCGCCGTGGGTGGCCCAGCGTGTGTGGGCAATACCTATGGTTCCGCTCACGTCCTTGTCCTCGACCGAGGCTTCCAATGCAGAGACCTTGCCCTTGGCCTTGTAGACGTTCAGGTCGCCCTTGGCGTTAATCATTGACACACCTGCGCTGTCGTAGCCGCGGTATTCGAGTCTGTGAAGCCCTTTAATCAAGATGGGATAGGCTTGCTGTTCCCCGATGTATCCTACAATTCCACACATTTTCTATAGAATTTGGTTAATGTATTCGTTGTTTAATTTGTTGATAACACGCATTTTGAACAGCTTATTCAACGAAAAGCCGTCCATATTGACGGAAACAAAAGTAGTAAATAATTCTAATATGTCAGCTCTTTGCGTGCAACTTTTTCAATATTTGTCCGGCCAGTCCGATGGAATATCCGTGGCTATGGAACAAGATTTCGCCCTTTTTGTTGACCAGTGCTACAAGCGGATAGTCACCTTTCAGATCCAGTTTCAGTGCTTCAACAATCTGTTTCTCGAATGGGTCTTTGTCGTTGGGCTCTCTGATGATATAGTCGGTGTTAGGCAGTTTCCACGCGGTGGGTTTGGCCGATGCCGGTGCAACAAGGTAGGTCATACCGCCCCAAGCCGTGTATTCCTTGTCGAGCGACTGTATCTCCTTGATCAGATGCTTCGAGGGCTCCTTGTAGTCGCCCACGAATACGAAAAGCATACCAGTCTCGCCCGCATAGTCAGCAAGCGTTGCCATATCAGGGATTATCTCTTGCTTTGGGTCGAGGGTGGCCAATACGTTGGCCGTTCGTTCAACCAAAGGCCTTAGAATGATTTGTTTAGTCACCTTCTGCCCATCCTTGACTGTGAAGTATTCGGCTTTGGCCAGAACGTCTCCCTCAGGATAGCGATTGCCGGTCATAAGGCAATAATATCCTGGTTCCAAGGCAATTGTTGCAGGAAACTTGTCCATACGGCTGTCGTCCTCAAAGTCGAAAGTGACAAAGTCGCCGTCCTTATACTTGGCAAGCGTGAAGTGGGGCCAGTAGACAGGCTTGGCCAACTCTTTGGTGGGTTTGTAGGTTAGCGTCAGCTTGGCAGTGGGCTGCTCCTCGGTGTCGTCTTCAAACGACACTTTCACCCATTTGCCTTTCTTCCAAAGCTTTTCAGCGTCGCCGTCGCACACGTAGATGGTGTTTGTGGCGTTGTCGAGATAGGCCGGAATGTTCAGCGAGCGGCAGGCGGCTACGAAGAAGATGTCACGGCTGTGGCGGTCGCTGTGACGCAATTCATAGACGCCGCGAGGCGATATGGGACAGTTGTAATAGTTGCCGGTATCGTCGATGGCAATGTTCTCTTTAGTCCATACTATCAGGCTGTTGGCATCCTTGATGTCAGTAAGTTTCTCTGCCAGGAACTGCCTCCACGGACGCACCATCTCGTTGCTGATGCGGGCGGGCATAATGCCTTTGACATAAAATTCCTCGTAAGTCTCCATAATGCAAGGCACCGTTGGATTTTGCCAGTGCGCCTCGAGCGTTTCGGCTGTTATGTCGCGCATATCCTTGTCGCTGAATGTCGTGAGGTAGTCGTACAGAAAATAGCAAGTATCATAGCCGCTTTGATGTAACTCACAGAGGCAGGTAAAAAACGTGGTCTCTCTCAAATCCTCACCGGCGTGGTTGTTGATGAAATCAGCAATCTCATTGTAGTTGCCTTCGGCCTTGTGAATCAGCTCCCAAGCTTGCTTGTCGGTCAAGTTATCGTTAGGTTTAAGCAGTTTCTTGAAGTTCTCCTTTGTCGGGAAGGTGGCGGTGTAGGCACCGCGGATGGAATCCTCACAGACCAAGCGTTTTGCGTTGCGGTCGGCCTTCTCTTTGCCGGGTGTCACCTTCGCTTCGCCAGCCACAGGCGGCACTATGTCAATCTTCTCGGTGTACTCTGCGTCTCCTTCCCGTGTCAGATATATCTCGGTTTCAGCCTGTTCTCGCACGTCCAGTTTGACGTAGTTGTAATGTGTCCCGTCGGTGGCCCATATCTGCAGGTCGCCCAAACCGGTGGTCAGCGAGGCCTTTCCATCCTTGTTCGTCTTGATGGTCGCCAACGGATAGAATTCGCTGTAGTTGTATAGTTTGAACTTCACATCGGCATCCTTGACGGGCTTGTTGTTGGCATCGAAAACGGTGACGGTAACCTTTTTCGTCGGAGCATAATGGCTCAGCAGGTTCAGCTCGCTATAGAGTGCTGTCTGCTTCACCACCTCCTCGTCGCCTTTGTAGCGTCCGAAGGCCTTGCTATGCACCATCATACAGCGTGTGGAAGGCACTGCAAACCAGCCCATATCCAGCTCTGGGTCGGGTTCGCAGGCACCGAGGAAGAACCAGCGGTTGCTGTCGGCAATAAACACCTCCACCCACGCGTGGTTGTCGTCGCAGTGCGCCCAGCGGGGCGTATAGCATTGGCGTGCAGGGATTCCCACGCTGCGCAAGGCGGTGACGGCAAAGGTCGACTCCTCACCGCAACGGCCTAAGGATGTGCGCATTGTGGCCAATGGAGCAGACGTGCGGCTATCGCTGGCGCGATAGGCAACATACTCGTGGCACCAGTGGTTGACCTCCAGTGCCGCCTCGTACATACTCAGGCCCTCCACTCTTGGTGCCAACTCTCTCTGCATCAGTAGTCTTGCAGTGTCAAGATTCTCGTTGTTCACGCGATAGACCAATACGAAATGGCGGAAAATATCTTCCGGCACCTGTTTGCCCCAACTGAAGCGCTCGCGTGTGGCAAAGGCAGCTCTAACCTGCTGCAAGTAAAACGTTTGGTCGTAGTCGGCCAAGTCGCTGTAAGGCATATAGGCATACAGGAATTCCAATGCCTCACGCGTCTCTGCGTCCAGCGTGTCCATACCTGCAAACAGTGCGTTGGCGCGGCCAGCGGCAAGTTCCTGGCGTGCAAGGAAGTCGGCGTGTACCTGCGCACGGTACTCTTTGTCAGTGATAAAATGCTTCTCCTTGTGGCACGACGTTGCCGAAAGCAACAGCGCCAGCGAGGTCAACAATAATGCATAAACCCTTTTCATATTGATGGTTAGTCTTTAGTTAAATGGTGGATAATTTGGAAAATCGTCGGTAATATTCATAAAATCACGCACTTGGTCTACGTCCGTACAAGTGAGCCCGTCTACGGTGTGCTTCAGCGAGGCGTGGACCTCGCAAAGGCCTGTTTCCCAAACAAGTCGATGCACACTGTCAGTGGTTATGCCTGCTGCGCCTATAATACCTATCCGTCTGTCGGCCTGCGACAGCAGTTTTTTAAGCATCTCGCGCCCCTCCCAGGCTGTCGCTTTGCAACCCGATGTCAGCAGTTTACTGCATCCGCAGTCTATAATCTGCTCCAATGCCTCCTCTGGATTGCGGCATTCGTCGAAGGCGCGGTGGAACGTAATGCCTATGCCGTCGGCGGCTTCAATGGCTTGTCGTGTTTTGCCGATGTCAATGTCGCCCTGCGCCGTCAGAAAGCCTACAACCACGGCGTCGGCTCCAAGGCGTTTGGCCAGCTCGATGTCGCGCAGAATCACGCGCATCTCGTCGTTATCGTAAACGAAATTGCCGCCGCGTGGACGGACAAGAACCCGTGTCTGCAGATGTAACTCCTTGACACAGTATTCTATAGCCGCCGCCGACGGCGTCGTCCCGCCTTCGCCCAAAGCCTGGCACAACTCAATCCTATACGCTCCACCGGCCTTGGCATTGCGCGCCGAAAGAATGGAATTACAACAGATTTCTACGTGCATATCAGAGTGTTATATCGTTTTTTGGTAATAAATGCTATCTGCAAATATACGAAAATTTATTCAATAGGAATATTTTTTTGCAGATTTGACGCAGTTTTTGATCCTGACTTTCCAATGTCTACCAATGGCACTTCTCCGCCCCCTCTTCGCTGCTCTTCCGGACATAATTTTTATTAAGTTATTAACAAACTTCTATCATATTCTACCGACGTAAAATTTGATAAGAATTTGGTAAAACTTTGAGTAAACTTTGGTAAGAATTTGGTACCTGGAAATCAGCAGGTTGTAAAATGTCGTTTTTGGGCCTTTTTTGAGGTCGGAAACGAAAAGTTATTAACAATTTCAGGGGGTGTGGTTAATGGCACCGCGTCCTGTTTTTGGCACGGTGCCGTTTTGCTTTTGTCAGTTTTTCTGACAGCCCTTTCCAGGGCATATTTCAACCCTGATCGGTCTAATTACAGATTTGGGTTCAAAGAGGAAGAACTTGCATTTCGCAGCGCTTGCAGTCGAAGGCAAGGCGGAAGCGGCGTCCGTTGTTGAGCAGGTAAAGGTCGCCGGCATAATCGGCCGCTACGCTGTTGTTGCATTTGTGCATCAGGCACTGGCCCAGTTCGTAGCGCAGGCAGTACTTTGTTGTCATCAGCGGAAAGTCTTTTTTGAAGCCTGTTTCCGGTTGGTCGGGGCCTCGTTCAATGGCGGTTGCACCGTGTCGGCGATAGAAGGCCTCGGCTTTGCTGTTGACGATGTTGGCTCGTCCGTCAAGGACGCTTTCATAATATGGTATCTCGTTTGGAATTAGCACGGTATCTTTTGGATGGAAGTGCTGTATCCTTGTTTCTGCGAGTTTGTCCACTGCCTTGCGCCGCAGGTCGTTGAGCACTGACGTGGGAATAAAGTAAGGGTGCCGTGTCTGTAGGGCTATTGTGTTGATCTCGAATGGAGTACCTCCAAGTTTCGACAGCTGTGTTTTTGTGCTCTCTATCGCTTTGGCTTCGTCTCGTGCAAGTGCCTTTTCGCATTCGATGGAGGCGGAGACACAGCAGCAGTCCTGGTCGATAACGGTCAGCTGCAGACCCGAATCGGTGTCGGTAAGTGTCATAGAAACAGCTATTTTCCGTTCGGCACTCTTTGCTTGCAGTTGCTTTTCAAAGGCGTGGTCGTTGTTGCGCCATAGTGTTGTGGAGACATTGATATTCAATGGCTTGTTGGTTATGATTGTGTTGCCCGACACGCTATTCACAAGGAACCCCTCCAACTGCTTCTCGCTGTTGAAGAAACAGAGGCCGTCGCCAGCTGAAAGCGTTTCCGAAGTGCTTATTGTCAGTCGGTTGCCGTTTGCCGAGAGCACGGTTCCAATTTTTTTGCCAAGCGATTTCTGTGTTGTGGTTGAGGCCATTGGCTGGCGTTTCTGCAGGAAATAGTCGGTAAAGCCCCGGTTGAAGGTCCTTTCAAGATCAGGGGCGAAACTGAATGTGGTTGTCCCTGAAGACGAGGGTTTTAAGCCTTCGCGTCGGGCAATTATGCTGTCTATCAGTTGCCGATAGTATGCTGTTACGTTCTTTACGTAGGTCAGGTCTTTCAGACGTCCTTCGATTTTAAAGGATGTTATACCGGCATCTATCATACGTTCAATGTGTTGTGCTGCAGAGAAGTCTTTGAGCGAGAGCAGATGCTCGTTGTGTTTCAGGGTCTTTCCCTGTTCGTTCACCAGGTCGTAGGCCGAGCGGCAGGGCTGCGAGCAGCTGCCGCGGTTGCCGCTGCGACCGTTGAGGTAGAGGCTCATATAGCATTGGCCGCTGTAGCATACGCACAAGGCACCCTGCACGAAAGCCTCAAGGTCGGCAGTGACGGCCTGGCGCAGTGCTTTCATTTGCTCCAACGAAGTCTCGCGAGCAAGGATGATGCGTTTGAAACCTACTTGTTCCAAGTACTTTATGCGTCGTGGGTCATAGTTGTGGGTCTGTGTCGAGGCGTGCAGTTCTATGGGTGGAAGGTCGAGTTCCAATAGCCCCATATCCTGCACTATTGCGGCATCGACACCAGCGTGGTAGAGCTGCCACATCAGGCGTCGCGCCTCTTCCAGTTCGCTGTCGAATAGCAGTGTGTTTACTGTTGCAAACACTTTGGAACCAAAGAGATGGGCGTATCTTGCCAGCTCCGCTATGTCCTCAATACTGTTGCCGGCGGCGATACGGGCACCGAAAAGCGGTGCACCGATGTAGACAGCGTCGGCTCCGTGGTCGATGGCCGCTTTGCCCTGTTCAAGATTCTTGGCAGGTGAAAGCAATTCAAGTTTGGTTGTCATACAGTGGGTAACGGCAACAAATCGTGTTTATTGTCCGATTGTTGCCGTTAGTGCTTGAATATACGTGGTTAGCATTTACTTTACTCGCTGCCGCTTTTGGTTTTGCTTTCCAGCTCCATCTTGCCGAAGCGTAGCGTCAACCCAGCCGATATGTAGCGGCTGTTGAGGGTGCGTGAGAGGCTTTCCCGAATGTAGTACGGGTTGTTGTTATTACGTTCGTTGCCAATGCGTTTACCCCAGTTGAAAATGTCTTGGACATTGATGAATGCGCTCAGTTTGCGTTTGAAGAAATCGGCTCTGACGCCTGCGTTCAACCTGTATTGCGGGCCACCAGTCGAAAGCAGCCCTATGGTCGGCGATGTGTAGCTGGCCGAGGCGTTCAGCTGGTAGCGTTTCAGGATTTTTGTCCACAGGTTCAGCTTCATACTGTATTGCCATTGGCTGTCGCTGTAGGGCTTTTGTCCCAGGCGGTCGTAGTGTATGCTGTAGCCATAGTTGTAGATGTTGGCGTCGAAGCGCAGGTTGAAGAAAGCCGTCGGCCGCCAGGTGCCGTTGGCGGTCAGGCCATAGCGGTGCGAAGTGCCGAGATTGTAAGGTGTGCTGAAGGTTATCACTCGGCCGATGTAGGGGTCTATGTCGTCGGTGACGTCGGTGAGCCATTCAATTTCGCCGGTCGACAGTTTGGCGTACAGGTCGGCGCTGATGTTGCCCTTGCCCATATATTTGCTCCAGCCAGCCTCGGCGGTGTGTATGTAACTCTGCGAAAGGTTGTGGTTGCCAATCCTATAGCTGTCCTCGCCATAGATGGGAAATTGCGACAGATCGTATGAGTTCGGGTTTTGCATCCGCAGTGTGTAGTTGAGTTTGAAGTTGTGCATCTTTTCGGTACGGTAGGTAAGGTGGATTGAGGGATTGTAGGTTATATTGAGCAGCGAGGTATCGACACCGGGAAGCGTAATCGTCTCGGTATAAGCATATTTATAATAGCTCACTCTGGCTCCCATTCCGAGTTTTAGCGTCAGGCCACCCCACCGATGCTGCCATCCTATGTCGGCAGAGACGGCTTTGTTGTCGGCATCGAACACATAGCGTCGCAACGTGTCGTACAGGGCAGGGGAGAGGACGGAGGTCTGTTCGTCGTATGGCGTGTCAATGATGTAAGGCTTCAGGTCGTCGTGAGTATTGGATTGGGTAATCGATAGTCCGTAGGTGAACTCGCCATCGTCGCTGTAGGGGCGGTTGTAGCGCAGCCGCATAGTGAGATTTGGCAGAAACTGGTCCACGTCCTTGAATTTATGACAGTCGGTGTTGTTTCCAAGGCCGTCGGTGAGGCTGTAGATGCGATTGTAGATGATTTTTCGTCTTGTCTGGTTGAGGTTGCCGTTGAGACTGACAGTCAGGTTGTGGCCTTTCTTGTCGAAGCGTTTGGTGTAGTAGCCACCGAAGAATCCGAACAGGGTGTTGAAATTCTGGGTCTGGTCCTGGTTGTAGATGTACATTGCCGGAGACGAAGTGAAGTGTTCGCGCTGCGCCAATAAAGAATATTCAACATCATATCCGTATAAGCTGATATTGCTCCAGAAATTTATGTCGCTCGTGCTGTTGATGGCGTAGTTGATGCTCATATAGAGAGTACCCATATCGCTGTGGTTGCCTTCGAGCGAGCTGTTGGTGTCGCGAATCAGCACCTGCAGCGAGTCGAGATTGCCCGGCGACGTTGGACTGTCGCCGTATGTCGTACTTTTACTCCAGGACTCATAGTCGCTATTGCTGTTGCGGTAGCTGCCGTAGATGTTGAAAGTCAGCTTGTCGTTGGCCCAGGTGTAGCTTAACCACGGCGAAATGTAGGGTTGCGAGGCACCGTTGAGGCCGAAGCTGAGGAAGTGGTTCTTCTTGATGTGTGCCCGCGTGATGATGTTGATTACTGCTTCGGATTCGGTGGCGTATTTGGCTGAGGGGTTTGTTATTGTCTCGATGTGGTCGATTGCGCTGGCTGGCAATGTCTGCAGCCAAGTCTTCAGGTTTTCGGCGCTGAGTTTCGACGGTTTGTCGTCAATCCAGATTTCGATGCTGCTGACGCCTCGCAGGGTGATGTTGCCCTCGACATCTACGCTCACACCGGGCGTGTTTTGCAGGGCGTCTTCGGTGGTGCCGGATTGCACCGACGGGTCATCGGCCACGTTGTAGATGTTTTTCTCGCCGTCCATCGTGAAGACGGGTCGTTTGGCTGCAACCGTCACTGCCTGAAGTGTTTTGGTGGTTTTTGCTGTCTTCGTTGTATCGGCATTTTGACACACAGAGGGTGCCGCTGCTGCAACAAGCAGCAGCAAAATCAAGCATTGCTGTTTCATAAAAAAGGTTGGATTATTTAGATTTCATTTCTTTCGCCAGCACGTGGGAAATCACTTTCTTCATATCCTCTTCATTCCTGATATGAAATATCATAGCGGTCATATTGCAGGACGACAGGAACGTCAGGTAGTGTCCTTTGTCGCCTGATAGGGATTCCGAGTATCGGATTATAAAAGAATTCTTTGCCTCGAGCTTGCTGCCTCCAATTGATATGGATGTCTCCGACCTGTTTTTTGCTTTTGGAAGACTGGACAGAAATAGTCTAATCGTGTCGTAGAATCGTGATTCTGTGGCTACAAGGAATGTGACGTTGATGCTGTCGTCGTTGCCCAGCGGATAGTTGTCCACGCAGTAGGTCTGAATCTGTTCGCTGGAAAGGAATCTTTTGCACACCGCCGATTGGCTGTGTGCAGCAAAAGCGCAAAAAACAGTAATAATGGTTAAGAGCGTTCTTTTCATAGTTCAGCTTTTATGGTTGACGATTTGATTTCATTGATGTTCTGTTGTATAATGCTCAGCGCGTCTTCTTTCTGGCAGTTGTTGTTGCAGTATACGTGCAGGCCTGTCGTTGGTTTTTGCTCGGCAAGGCTGTGCGTGGGTAGAAGAATCATCAGTATTAAGGCTGCAGCTGCTGGAACAGCCAACCACCAGGGTTGGAAGCGGATATGCTTAACCCGTTCCTTTTGCCGCTCGGTGGCGTTGGTCTTGTGCAATTGTTCTATAAGTTCATCGGTATTCATAATCCGCTGTTTAATTCTTTCAGTTTGTCTTTTGCCCTTGTAATACGTGTGGTTACGTTGCTTTCGGAGATTTGCATCATCTTGGCTATCTCGCTTCCCGACCATCCTTCTATATATAGTTGCAGAAGCCTTTGGTCGTTAGCAGGAAGTTGTCGGATAAGATAATACAGTTGTTCTATGTTTTCTTGGTTGTCTGCGTCTTGTGGTATGTCGTATTCGTCAATAGGATGCGTTTCTATTTCTCTTAGCCTTTTGCGTCGCCAGCTAATGGCAGTATTAATCGCTACGCGGTATATCCAGGTTATCGGTTTGTAATCTGGTTTCCAACGCTTCCATCCTCGCCACAGATTCAGTATTATATCCTGTCTCAAATCCTCATTGTCCTCAACAGTGTCGCCGCAAAACGAACGGCATATCTTGTTGATCAAGGCCGTATGCTTGTTTATCATATCTACAAACGGATGCTCGTTCTGGTTCATTCTGTGGTTTTTGCCTGTATTAAACGCAATAAAGGACACTTTTGTCACATCTTTATGTTTTTTATTGTAATTTTGTACGATGTTTTTGCGCATCACAATGGCGTTAAATGGTTAGCTGTATTGTAGTTATATGAATACAAAATATTTTTTCCCATCCCGTATTTCCTCGTTGGCCAAACTGAACCGTATGCTGACGGGCGAAGATTATAAAGGTTCAAAGTTCTTTATTATTGTTG
Source organism: uncultured Bacteroidales bacterium (assembly GCA_905236645.1). Classification (GTDB taxonomy): domain Bacteria; phylum Bacteroidota; class Bacteroidia; order Bacteroidales; family P3; genus Colimorpha. The sequence continues at coordinate 2,762 of CAJOMZ010000002.1, read as the reverse complement.
ATGAAAACACCTACACTCATTGTTTGCCAGTCCTAATCAGTCGCGTCAGTGCGCTGGAGCAGGCCGAGTTCTTTGAAGTGCCTGTCGGTGAAGAGGCCAAATCGCTTGAAGTCGCCACCCAGTTGTGGGGTGCGTTGCTCGACAGCGGTGCCGACCGCAACAGCGTGATTCTAAACCTTGGAGGCGGTTGCGTGAGCGATATTGGCGGCTTTGTTGCTGCCGGCTTCAAACGTGGAATACGATACATCAATATCCCCACCACGCTGATAGGTATGATAGATGCTGCCATCGGCGGCAAAACGGCTGTCAATGTGGAGAATGCAAAGAACCAGGTGGGCTTCTTCCACCAACCCGAGGCGGTCTGCTTACATTCTGATTTCCTCGCCACATTAGAGCCTAAAGACCTGGTCTCCGGCGTATTCGAGATGGCAAAGACATTACTTCTCTGCGATAAACCAGCTTTTGAAGGAGTGCTCAAACTCGCTTCAGGCAGTGCAAAGATTCCCCTGGATGGAATTGCATCATATATTCCGCAATGTGTTGATTTCAAGAAAAGTGTTGTAGAGGCAGACCCCCGTGAAAAGTCAATACGTAAGATTCTCAACCTCGGTCACACTTTCGGTCACGCCATAGAGAGCTACCTGAATGAAAAAGGCCAACCCATCCCTCACGGTATTGCAGTGGGTATAGGACTGAAATGTGAACTCTATCTGTCGGTTAAGAAGCTGGGAATGAGCAAAGAGATATACGATGAGTATTGCCGAACGTTGCATCATCTGTGTTCGTTCCCCGACATAACTCTGAAAGATACCGAGGGCATCCTTTCATATATGCGGCAGGATAAAAAGAATGCCGATGGACTGATTCTATGCGTTTTGCTGCAAGAGGTCGGTGCACCGGTGATAGATGTTGCCATTGACGAAAACGAAATCCGCGACGCTCTACTGAAAGCATCCAAGTTCTAACTGGGCGCTCACATTGCCATTACAGTATCTTGCATACGGACATTCGTACGGCACAGTGCATTGTGTGCCGGTCTTAATCGATGGCTCCATACCTTGAAGAACATCTTTGAATCGCTCTACGTGCCTTGCTATCAGTGGTTCAGCCTCGCGAGCCTCGAGCAGCAGCTCCTCATAAACCGGGTTGTCCTCGCCGTCGTTGTATATGATTGAAAAGGAGCCTATATTGCTTAAACAGTGGCTGATAACATAATACTGTATGCTGACATCGCGCCGGAAGACATCCTTGACTGAAAGCGAGTTTTTTATCTCGTAAACCGATATGTTACCGTCAGCACCCTTATGCACCACGTCGGCCAGCACAAGCACCTCATTATAAACAAAACCAGCTTCATAGAGGTTTACCTCACCGGGTTGTTCAAGCATCCGTGTGGTCAGTTCAGGGTAACGCTGAATGTTCCGACCAAGCTGTTTGCTGATATCTATTGCGTTTGGAAACAGTGCCTTAACCTTTGCCTCAAAGTCGCGTCCTTTGCGGAAGCGGGCCAGAGTTTCAGGAGGATAATATGCCAGGTTCGGCTTGTATACGTCAAGATACAGCGCCTTCTCGCATTGCAGCCCAAGGATGAATTTGCTTTTGGTCAGCCTGTAATTCATTTGGAATCAACTAATAGTTGTGTTGTTGTGCGCGATCGTTGCTGAAGCAGTACAATCCTGTCGCCGACAATCTCGTCAATGATCCGTTGGTTGTAGTAGCGTATTGTAATCAGCTGCAGCCCGGTGTTGTAGACCAGTCGGAACTGGCTCTCGAGGCGCTCGCGGATCTTGCCGAGCAGTATCTCGTTGTAGTTCATACAAAGCGAGAAGCTCAAAGCCGAGTTCTGCATCAGGTTGACGCGTATGTTCAATTCTGCCAGTACGGCGAAAATTGTCTGCAGATTATCCTCGGCAATGAACGAGAAGTCCTTTGGCTGTATAGAGATAAGTAACTGGTTGTTAGTGAAAATGTAAAGAGGCGTCAGAGGCTCTATGCTGCTATATGGGCCTATAATCGAGCCCTCGGCCGAAGGGTCTAAAAACGACTTTATGTTCAGGCAAATGCCCTTGTTCTGTATCGGTTTGACGGTCTTGGGGTGTATTACAGAGGCACCATAGTAGGCCAACTCGATGGCCTCGTTGAAGGGTATCTTGTTTATCTTCACCGTGTTTACAAAGAACTTCGGGTCGGCGTTGAGAAAGCCAGGCACATCCTTCCAGATGGTCATACTGTCGGCATCGAGGCAGTAGGAGAGAATCGAGGCACTGTAGTCGCTGCCTTCGCGCCCCAGCGTAGTGGTTGTCCCTTTTGCCGTTCCTGCAATAAAGCCCTGGGTAACAATCAGCTTGCAGCCGCAGTCCTTCAGTGCCGCACCTATGACAGCCTGGGCCTGCTGTCGGGTCCTGTCAAAGTCAACAATACCCTCGCGGTAGTTCTCGTCGGTGCGTATCACCCGACGTACATCTACCCATACATTGCTGATTCCAATGCTGTTAAGGTAGCCGGAAATAAGCGTTGTGGATATCAATTCGCCATACGACACGGTCTGGTCGTAGTCGAAATTGTAATTGCCCGGATTCGATGCCGAGACCCTCTCGAGCTCGGCAAACAGCTCGCGAAGCTTTACGAGGGTTTCGTCGCTTTCGTCAAGCAGTTCGTTGGCTATGCCAAAGTGATAGTCTTCAGATTGTTTCAACAATGCCTTGCGCTCCTCGTCCGACTTGGCAATGCCGGGGATGATTCTTTCCAGCAGGTTGGTAGTC
>CAJOMZ010000001.1 GCA_905236645.1 uncultured Bacteroidales bacterium | reverse complement strand
GCGTGTTTCTCGCGCTCTGCCCGATTACGGCCCTCTCGGCTTTTGGCGTGTGGATTGTCTCGCTATGGCTTACGGTCGGGAGGACTGTTGTGTCGCGGACTGTGGTCGTAGGCGTTTCGGTGCTGTACGTTTCTGCCACTGTGGGCACGCCTTTGGTGGCGGGGCCTGTCGGGATGAACCAGATGCGCACGGCGGTGGTTACGAAGAATGTGACGCAGGCTGCCGCTGCGATGCGCGACGACCACCACCAGAAGCCGCGACGTTTGGTGGTTTCGGCGGCGGCAAGGCTGTCGATCATTGCGCCCAGTTCCTGCTGGCGGCGGCTGTCGCGACCGGCGTGCTCAAGGGTGGCCAGCAGTTGGTCGAGGTCCATTTTGTTGCTATCGTTTTTCATATTCCAATATCATTTGTTTCAGTGAGTGGTATGCTCTTGAGAGAAGAGTATAGACGTTGCTTTGGGAGATGTTCAGTTTTGAGGCGATGTGTTCGGTGTCGGCATTGTCAAAATGCTTTAGTTTAATGATTTGTTTCTGTCGATCGGGTAGTTTTTCAACGAGTTTCATTGCCAGTTGCAGGCGCTCTTCGGCATCGTTTGCCTCTTCTTCGGCAAGGCTCATAGTGCGTTGGTCAATCTGCACGGTGGGATGTCTGCGGCGCAGGCTGTCGATGCAGCGGCGCTTGACCAGCGTGATGCACCAGGCTTCGAGGTTGACAATACGCCGCAGCTTCTCGCGTTCGCTCCACAGGGTTACGAGACAATCCTGCACCACATCGGCTGCATCTTCCTCGTCGTGCAGCAGGCTTTCGGCCATTCGCTGCATCGTGGGTTGCAGAGGCAATATGTCGCGTTTGAATTGTTCGGTATCCTGTTTCATACCGAGTAGTCGCAGAAGTGTGCGAAATCTTACAAAAAAGATGGACTAATTCTTCAGTCGGCCAGCAATGCTTTGATTGCCAGTTCGTAGCCTTTAAGCCCGAGGCCGCAGATTATTCCACGGCAGGCGCTGGTGAGCAGCGAGTGGTGGCGATACTCTTCGCGGGCGAAGATGTTGCTCAGGTGCACTTCTATGGCTGGCGATGTGACGGCGGCAAGGGCGTCGTGGATGGCGATGCTGGTGTGGCTGTAGCCGCCGGCGTTGATAATGATGCCGTCGGCAGTGAAGCCTACCTGCTGGATGCGGTTGATGATTTCGCCTTCGACATTGCTTTGATAGTGGCCTATCTGCACTTCGGGGAAGCGCTGTTTCAGCTCGTCGAGGTATTGCTCCATAGTGACGGAGCCGTAGATTTCGGGTTGGCGACGGCCGGTGAGGTTTAGGTTGGGGCCGTTGATGATTTCGATGTGTTTCATAATAAGATAACGTCGACGGCTTTGAAATATTGTATATAAAGAAAAGGCCGTCCGTGAGTGGACGGCCTTTCGTATTGAGAGTAAATTGACGGGCAATTTTTAGATGATACCCTGAGCAATCATAGCATTGGCTACGCGCATAAAGCCGGCGATGTTGGCACCCTTGACGTAGTTGATGGTACCGTCAGCCTGACGACCGTGCTCGACGCACATATCATAGATGTTGTTCATAATGGTATGGAGGTTCTTGTCAACTTCCTCGGCAGTCCAGTTGCGGTGCTCGGCGTTCTGGCAGATTTCGAGGCCAGAGGTAGCAACGCCACCTGCGTTGACAGCCTTGCCAGGACCGAAGGGAACCTTAGCAGCCTGGATAGCAGCGATAGCGCCGGGCTGGCAACCCATATTCGAAACCTCAGCAACATACTTCACGCCATTGGCGAGGAGCATCTTGGCATCTTCTTCGGCGAGCTCGTTCTGGAAAGCGCAAGGCATAGCGATGTCGCACTTCACGCTCCAAGCCTTCTTGCCGGCGGTGAATTTAGCCTTGCCGGGGAACTTGGTGGCCATATCCTCAACCTTGTTGCGGTTGCTGGCGCGCATATCGAGCATATAGTCGATCATTTCCTTGGTGATACCGTCGGCGATTTCGCAGACACCGTCGGGACCGCTGATAGCGACAACCTTGGCACCGAGTTCGGTAGCCTTGATAGCAGCACCCCAAGCAACGTTACCGAAGCCGGAGAGAGCAACGCGCTTGCCTTCCATCGTGTCACCTTTCTCCTTCACCATACGCTCTACATAGTAGACAGCGCCGAAACCAGTAGCCTCGGGACGGATGAGGGAACCACCCCAGCCGTAGCTCTTGCCGGTGAGAGCGCCGGTAGAGTGCTCGCGGGCGAGTTTCTTGTACATACCGTACATATAACCGATTTCGCGGCCACCAACTCCTACGTCACCAGCGGGGCTGTCCTGGTCGGGACCGATGTTGCGCCACAGCTCATAGACGAAGGCCTGGCAGAAACGCATAATTTCAGCGTCGCTCTTGCCCATAGGATCGAAATCGGAACCACCCTTACCACCGCCGAGAGGCAGCATAGTAAGGCTGTTCTTGAAGATCTGCTCGAAACCGAGGAATTTCAGCATCGACTCGTTGACCTTCGGGTGGAAGCGGAGACCGCCTTTGTATGCACCGAGGGCAGCGTTGTACTGTACACGGTAGCCGAGGTTCACCTGGGTCTGACCCTTATCGTCAACCCAAACGACGCGGAACTTGAAGATACGGTCGGGCTCAACAATGCGCTCAACGATCTTGGCAGCCTCGAATTCGGGGTGCTTGTTGTATTCTTCTTCGATGGTTTCCAGGACCTCGCGAACGGCCTGCAAGTACTCATTTTCGCCCGGATGTTTGGCTTCCAGGTTAGCCATAATTTCATTTACTTTCATCTTATTCAATTATTTATGTTAATAATTTGTTTTGAATTGAGAAAACAAATGTACTAAGTTTTTCTGATATGGTGAAATATTTTTAGTTTATTTTTTCAAATCGTTATAGAACAACAAGTTCTGCTGGGTATTCCCTCCGCAGCACAAAACAGCCTGACACCACCTCTCAAGGCTTCCTCGGGCAGGCTTCCGGACCGTCCGTTCTTATATTATATTGTTCTTATATTATATATTATGGGAAATGTATGTGAAGTTAATTAGAACGATATAAGAAAACCCCTCTCTGGTGTGGTGGAGGAATAGTGTGAAACTGTGAATAGTCAGGGCATAAAGTTGAAAAAGATTTGGCATATTCAAAAAAAAGTAGTATTTTTGCAAAATGATTTTTATTAACATCAACCGTAAACCAAAAGTATTGTTTGTAACATAAAAACATAATGAATATGAAAAAAAATATGAACAGGGTTTGTTGTTTTGTTTTTTTGATGCTTGTATCTCAAGTCAGACTGAATGCCCAGTATAATTTTGCTATACTGCCTGAGAGCAGCAACCGTTGTTCTGTGCAGGATTTAGATTATCATTTGCTTCCTGATTCCGCATCTGCGTGTCGTGGTAACGTTGTCGGGTACTCCGCCTATGGCGACAGTTTGGAGTACTATCATTACATCTGGCAGATCACAGGAGGGACACCATTGTCATTTTCTTCGGACAGCACGTCGGTTGAAATTGAATGGGGCGATGGTGTCGAAGGCTGGATTGTCCTGACACGGACGATAGGGCAGAGAATGGCTGCCAAGACACTGCATATAAACCTTATCGACAAGCCTAACGTGGCAAGTTATTCCTCACCCGAATATTCTGTTACAATTGATGGCAAAAAGGTAGTCAATGTATGTACTGGTTATAATGTTGTCTTTACTGATGCAAGCGGTTCGGGCGATGCTCCCATAACGGACTATTACTGGGAATGTGTCGGGCAGATTTCCAACGGCCCTGTCTTTGAATTCACGCCGCCCTACGACGATTCTTACACCATAGTCCACAGGGTATACAACGTTTGTGGATGCTATGACGAGGAAACAATTGAGGTTAAGGCTCTTGATGCGTGTCCGTTCGATATGACGTGCTATGGCACAGCCTGTGCCAATAGCACGCAAACATACACACTTACTTCTGTTGATTGTTCAGAGTATATATGGGCTGTCGAGAACGGGACCATTTTGGCTGGACAGGGAGGTCCACAGATAATGGTTCATTGGGGGGACCCTGACTGTGGATATGGAGTTTTGACATTGGACGGCAGCAGTTGTTACTGCGAGTGCAAAGGCCGCAAATCCATACGTGTGCCGATAATATCCAATCGGGTTGTAATTGACGGTCCGGACACTGTGTGCGTGGGCTCTGGCGAGGATTTGACTGTTGTGGTCCTTGACAGCCTCAGGACAATGCCGCGTTCGGCCAAAGTTTGCCAGGGCGATGTCTTCAGTTGTACAACAGACAGTCATTTGCCTGTACAATGGACGCTGCTCAAGGGCAATCAGACTGTTTTCGACACAATCGGCGAGTTTTTCAGATACCGTTTTGCCGATGAGGGCAATTACCGTATATATGCCCACAGCGGCAGCCACTGCAATACGGCGGAATGTCCTGTCTCTGTAGCCGGGCGCCCGGCCGTACCGGTAATAGCGAGCTACCCGATGAATGCCTGCCCCTTGGATGTTGTCCCGCTTGCCGGCATCAGCGCATCCAGGGATCACTATATTGAATGGAAGTCCGCTTATGGCGGAACGATCCCTGAACAGATTGAGGGAGACAGTGTAAGTATAGGCTTCGGCGATACCATAGCGACCATATTGGCGACACAAATTGACCGTACCACAGGATGCCGCTCGGACAGCGTAGTGATAAAGATTAAAGAGTTTGAACTTGACACTATGCCCTGCAGGTTTTTAAGACTGTGTCAAGGGCAGACGAGGCACTTGGAAGTCGCCGACCAGTCGGCAGACGGCGTTCTGTATATGTGGTGGGTGGAGTATCCCGAGTTTGCATCAATAATTGGAGACAACACGAGCAATGGCATTGACATCATCGCCAATTATTATGATATTGATTTGCCATACGAAGTGAATCTGTTTTTAAAAAGAAAGAGTTGCCTTGGAGAGACTGTCAATGTGATCAGACTGAGGATAGGGGAGTTAGATCCTCCGTCAATAATAGGGCCCGACGAGGTTTGCCAAAACAACAGTGAAGAGTATATGATTGACCAGTACTATACTGAGATGGCCAATGCCGACGAGTGCCAATGGAACGGAGGCGGAAGTTCAACAGGGCAATATCACTTTGCCAATTTTTCTGAATCGGGGCAGAACACAGTAAGCCTTCACTATGTGTCGCAATACGGCTGTCAAGCTGTAAACATTCAGAAATCAGTGACAGTCGTCCCTTATATAGGGGCATATCTTGACACTCTCAGTATACCGGGGCAGATATGTATGCAATTTGAAGATGTAGTGAATGGTAGTGTTAGCTATAATTGGAATGGAGGAATGACTGGCCAATGCATTCCTTACATTCAGGGACGGTATTACCAATGTACGGCAAGGATAGTTGACCATCCTTGTGACGTCGTTGCTGCTCTGGGGGAGTCTTCTCATTACGTACCGTGCCGGCATCACAAAATAATAGAAGAACAGAATCTGAGAAGTACCGTGACCTGCTTTAACAAAGTCGTTTTTTTCAGAGACAACATACCGGAATCCGTGACAAGCCTGAATATTACCTGCAACGGACACACAAAAAAATATGATTTTCCCTCCGATGAGCACCAAATCACTGCAAAAATAGACAGTTTGGGAGAGTATGTGGCCACAATGGAATGGAAAAGCAACGACACTTGTTATATAGCAAAAAGCAGAGGCATAATATCAACAGTGCCCAATATTATTGTCAAGTATGATTGTGCCGATTCTTTGATAATATTTGATAGTTCACTATATAGAGCGGTGCCGATGCCATCACCCCGAACTATCATAGTGCTGAACAGGGAAGTTCAGATATTTGTCAAACAGATGACAGGGAATGCGCGTCGCACAGCGATGTCAATCCGGACATTGAGAGATGGCGAGGTGTTGAATGTCTTGTTGCAGATTGGAACGTGTATAGACACAACGAAGTATATGTTTCACTACAAGCCACATCAACTGTCGATAAATGCACGACGTAAGATGTGCAATCAGACGCCATTCCAGTTCTCGGCAAGTGCAGCAGGGACAGGACTGACATACCAATGGAGTTTCTCTGACAATTCATATAACTACGGTCAAACCATTTGGCATACGTTTAAATATAACAATGTTAATGATTATGTTAATGAAGTTGTTAGATTGACGGTTACTGATTTCCAGGGCTGTACAGGAATTACAAATAAAACTATTATATTAAAAAATAATTTATATGAAGCCTATGGTGATGAGGCCCCTAATGATTTAGGAATACAATATGATATAGAAAATAGTCCTGTATGCGGAGGGACATCAATCCGACTTGTATATTGGAATAATTATGACACATCTTCGAATATTGATAGTGTTTTGTTTGAATGGCAGCCACAAAACAATTTAATTTATTTAAATAAAAGTTATGCTAATCATACTGGAACATATTTTGTTTATGTAACTGATACAGGGTATCTGTGTCGTGCCTTTGATAGAGTGGATATCATATTTAAGAACACGCCCAAAGCAAGAATAGGGTATCGCAACAAATATTGTCAAAATGAAACGGTAAATCTTCAGGGCAATACAGGTTCGCAATATGCGTATGAATGGACAATCACCTCTCCTACATCCGTCGTTACACAATACAATACTGCTGACATTGCGTTTACTGTCAGAGAGACAGGGTTGTGGAAGGCTCGTCTAAGAGTGTCGGCACCACCCGAACTTGGAGGATGTACCTCCGTTGATTCTGTCACATTCTCTGTTTATCCGCCGCCTGCTGCACCAACTATAGTTTTTGACGGAAACAAATGTATCTCCGAAGGACCTGTGGACCTTGCGTGCGATGAAGAAATAAGTCTGATATGGAGCAACGGCACTTCCGGAATGACAACCAGATACTATTACGACGGTCTTGCTTCGGCTTATTATATCGACCAACAAACAGGCTGCAAGTCTCTCCCGACACAAATACTAATACCACAAGCTCCGCGTATGGATGCCGTCCTGACGGGATGTTACGAGATATGCAACGACGATCAACCGTATATTAATGTCCTCTCTATTGGAACCGATGTAAACTGGTGGCAATGGCAAAAGGAATATTTATATATTTCTCAGGGTCAAACATTCCCTGCTTCATTGCCAGTCACCCCAAACAGTACATTTTTTATGACGGCGTCGTATGGGGCAGATTGTGAATCGGAATCCAATGGATTGACTATTTATGGAAGGGATTGCTCTGAAGAAGAACACGAAAGACTTTTGGGCCTGGAACTTGAAGATGTAACCATCAAAATGGAAGGATGCAAAATCAAGGGCACCTTCACCTTCCGATTCATCAACGACTCTGAACTCGATTTTACAATGAATCGAATTTTATTCTATCCCGACCAGACAAACTATACAATGAGTACATTCCCCGTTTTTGTTCCTGCACAAGGAAGCTCCGCGCTCGTTGATCTTGAAATAACATTTTCCGACCTTTCCCAACCAATAATATATATCGTTTTTTCCGATGGTGTGTATCAACTTGGCCAAATCTCTTTCAATTTGCTTGAATGGTTGGAGCAGCAGAATGTTCACGGTGGATGTTTTTTTGGTACAAATGTAAGCATTACTCCCAATGTGAATTACGGCACTCAAGGACAGACTGTTTTTTTTGATTTCACCTGCCAGTCTCCAGTACCGGATGTATATATGCTGTGGAGCGACGAGGGTGAGGTTTTGAACTACCATTACGATGCCTTGAGTAACGAGGTGGGTTGTCTTCTGTATTTTGACTATGGGAAATTCTCGCAATTGCTTTATGCCGACAGTTGCATACATTTGCATTTGCTCGTCTGCGACAAAGATGGTTTATGCATAGCCGACACTTGCATAGGGGTCGACAGGCTTGCGGATTATATACCACCTCCGGAATATCTGCAAAAGAGCTATTCGTATGGCGATATTTCATCGGAGGCATTACCCGAAAGCCGCTATTTGGTCTACCCCAATCCAGCAAGCGGGGATGTCATTGTGTTGAACAAGGAGAGCTGGACAGAGGCGGCCGACATAGCAGGCATTACCGTATATTCAATTGACGGACGCGAGGTCTTAAATGTGTTGGGAGTTTCAAGACTCAATGTCGTTATGTTCGCTCAGGCGGCATATATAATCAAAATAGTTTCGGCAGATGGCAAAACGGAATTTGTTAAACTAATAAAGAAATAGGCTATGGAAAAGGTTGTTATAAAACAATGCAAATTGTTGTTCATTCTGTTTGTCGGGCTTGTGTCGGCATCGGTCGCATCGGCTCAGAGCGAGCGGTTCCTGTGGGAGGTACACAGCCCGCACATCCTTAGCATATCCCAAAGAACGATGGACAGCGTCGGTAACCTTTATGTGGCAGGTGTATTCGAATCGCAGGCTGAGATTAACGGGCAGTATATATGTCCTGCCGACACGGATGCCTGGCTTTTTGCATCTCGAGGCGTGTTTATCGCCAAGTTCGACACTGCAGGCACAATGCTCTGGTGCCGTTCGGTGAAGGACTGGAAAGAGGGCTCTGGCAATGTTTGCGGATTCTCCATTTATGACGATAAGATTGATTTTATGTTCACTTACAAATCAAAAAATCTTCAAACCCCTCAGGATATATATCTGTCTAACAGACATTGTTGGCTGCATTTTATAGACACGACGTATTATGGCTTTATTGATGGCGTTATGCAACCCTACGGCGCTTTGCCTTATAGGAACAGTCAGAATACGTATCTCGTTACATTAGACTTGGATGGCAATCGGTTGGACATAAAATTTGCACACTATTTATCTGGTCGTTATCGCAAGGATAGCAAAGGAAATCATTATATACTATTTAATCAGCAGAGTCCCCGCCCCGAAGAGGGAGAAATGATGCCCATTACACTTAATGATGACACATCAAGGCTTTATAGATACCCTGTCAGTACAAATAATTTTTATCCTTATGAGAAGACGTACAGAGACACGCCTTTTTTGATAAAGATTAACCCCAAATGGTCTGATATGGATATAATCCAGCTTACAGATTCGCTCAATGGATACAGAAACAATGTTAGTGACACAGTCTTCTGCTCTGATTATGGCGGATATGATTTCACTTCTTTTGAGATTGACGAGGAAGACTATATTTATGCTGTGGTCCAATCTTGTGTACACGGTAGCGGAAGATTCAGTTATCCTTTAGAATTGTACTTTAAAGGAGGCAAATCGGTTGTTCAAGAAGATGACCGACGTATGGATTATATTCTTAAAATGGACACCTTGGGCGAAGTGATATGGACCAAACAATTTTTTTATGAAGATGTAACAATAAACAACGGGACTGAGACTGAGACAATCGGATCTTCTATGGATTCGCATGGTGGCACATTTGTCGATTCCTCATATTTATATTATGCAGGGAGTTTTAAAAGCCCATTTCGTCAATGGCGCAATTACAGCAGGTATAATTTGGACTATTTCCCCAATGTTTTTTTTGACAGAGAGCACAACGACACATTAGTATTCCCTAAGCCAAAACAAGGTTATGTGGCTACAATTATCAAGTACAACAAACATACGGGAGACTACATTTCCCACATATCACTTGCTGCCGATTCCGTAGGGACAAAAACCGGATCGCCTCCATTCGTAAATAAAGAATACATAATGATAGTAGCCTCTAATACTTGTGTTTATAATTGTACATATCGTTATGACCAACACACTGGAGAAATGGATGTTTACGATACCATCGTATCATCATCAACGGTCTCAAACGGTGGTATAATTGTATGTGACAATGGCTTTATTGAGAAAAAAATATGGCATCAATCGGAATCACTTTCCTCTCCAAATTTTTACATCCCTTCAAACAACGCAAATATTCTATACTATTATGACTCTCTACTTGACAAACGGAGACACAAGCCCGTCACACATATTGCAGAGCCTGAAAGCATTAGCGTGGATGTGCTGCCCAATCCTACCGGCGGCATTTTCTCGGTCGCAGTGGATGAGCTTGTGACTGCTGCCGAGGTCTACAACCAACAGGGGGCGCTGATTGTGCATAAGAGCTTCGGAGCAAAGAGTGCGGTGTTTGACTTGAGGCGCTATCCGCGCGGTGTCTACCTACTGAGGGTGTACACTTCAAAGGGAGTTGCCGTCAGGAAAATTATAAAGATATGATTGAAACTTATTTATTACATCCGTAGCATTGATTTACAAAGTGGCATAGGCGGGTCTTGACGTAGTCGCGGTCTTCCATAAAAGACATATGTGCAACGTCGTCGAGGAGAAGCACTTCGGAGCGTTTGGGGACCATTGCCTGCGACAGTCCCATCTCTATCGGGATGCGGGTGTCGTTCTTGCCGTAGATAAAGAGCACGGGAATATCAAGATTGGCCAGCGTGCGAATGCGGGAGGTGCGGAGTTTCATTCCTCGTTGTGCGGCAAGGATGCCTTCTTCGCGAGTCTCAAGGCATTGGTCGCGAAGCTCTTTTATGTCCTGCGCAAGATATTCACGTTTTGAGTCGTCGAAAAGATTGGTAATGAAGTCGACAATGAATCCGGCGCGGTTCAGGTGCACTTGCCGGCACACCTCGTCGCGCTGGGCGCGCTTGTCGGCGTCGTCGGCCATAGCGTGCGAGTGCAGCAGTGCAAGTCCCTGCAGCATATAACTGTAGTTGTCGGCAAAGGCAAGAGCCACATATCCGCCCAGCGAATGGCCGGCCATAACGCATTTTTCGACGCCGGCTTCGTCAAGGACGGCTTTGACAGCGTTGGCCATAAAATCCATCGTGTGAACGTCGGAGTAGGTGGCGCTGTAGCCGTGTCCTGGCAAATCGATGGTTATGACGCGCATATAACGCATATACGTGAGTGTGAACGAACTCCACACATTCAGATTTTGCAGAAAACCGTGCAAGAGCACGAGCGTCTGAGGGTGCTCTCGCCCCTCGTCGCGATAGTGCAACTCGTGGTTTTCAAACATAATAACCTTATGTTTCTCCATTGCCGACAATATTATAAATCGGATGCAAAATTACATCTCTTTTCCGAACGAAAAGGCGGTTGGAGAAAAAAGAAATCCGCAATGGATTGTTAATAAGTCTAAAAATGTTTATTGCAAGTATGCTTTCAAGGCGACCGACGTGGTGGCTTCTCCTGTCTTTGTCTTGCTGTTGCCGTAGCCCGATACCGTTATGCGGTCGGCATCGATACCGCTGTCAACCAGCATCTTCTTGACCTCTTGTCCGCGCGAGTTGGAAAGGTTGAAGCAGAAGGCGTCGTTGTCGCCAGCCACGTGGATAATAAGTTCAATGTTAATATAGGGATACGAGGCCAAGAAGTCGGCCAAATGCTCGATTTCTTTGTTGGCACTGCGTTTCAGAACAGCTTTTTTGTCTTCGAATGCGATGCCGGGCAAGGCGATATTTTGATTGCCATACGATATTGTGAACATCTCGTCGTGGCTGTCATAGGCCTTGGGCACTATGGTCTTGCTGTCGGCAGGCGAAAACAGAATTGCCGGGATGAAGAGTCCGTCGCAATGCGCAAGGAGCAGGTATTGCTTGTCGGTGTACAGAGATGTCTGCCATTGCTCTCCGCGTGCTATGCTCTGTCCGCTACATACGCTGTTTTGTGTCTCTATGTCAATGATATCTATCACAAAACCGACTTCGTCGCTTTTCACGGTGACGGTCTTCATACGTTCGTCGATGGTGTGCATTGCGGGGACAGTGTAGCATCCGTATTTGCCGTGAACATTGGTGCATACCGTCAACGACTTGCGGTCGCCAGTCGGAGTGATAGACAGCTCGTTGAATCCGCTGTTCACCTCTTTGCCGTAGTTTGTAGGTTTCGACCAGTGCTCCCAGTCGTCGGTGTTGTCGCGTGTGGAGTAGTAAATGTCGCCGAAGCCCAGTCCGCCGCGCCCGTCGGTGATGAAGTACAGCGTTTTAAGGTCGTCGCTGACGACAGGACTGCAGTCCATATATGGGCTGTTGACATTGATGCCCAGATTGATGGCCTCGTCCCATCCGTTGTCGGTGCGGGCGCAGAAGTAGATGTCTGAAGCCAGTGCCGTGTCGCCGTGGAAATAGCTGCGCGACGGCTGCAGGTTGTGCCCGCCGGGGCGGTCGGAGGCAAACAGGATGCCGCTGCCATCGGCAAGCATATAGGCATCAAAGTCGTTATAGTCGCTATTGACCGGGGCGGGCAGCGTCTCTGTCACCGTCCAGCCGTCGGCTCCATACTCGGCTATCATAATGTCGCCGCCTTTGCCCAACAGCATCTTGTTGCCATTGTCAAACAGATTGTATATTTCGATGTCGCGGTTTTCTATGTTGGTAAACGGCACGTTGCCTGTGCCTTTCCATACTTTGCTTTTCTTTGTCTCGGTTTCGGTTGCCGATTGGATGCAGACGCTACCGTTCACGACCCTGTTGTAGAACATCAGCTTGCCGTCGGGATGCATTACCGAATGCATCATATCGTATGCAGGACGCACTATCGGCGTGTATACAAGCTTGTCGTTTACAGGTCTGTCGATGATGGAGCGGAGCTCTGCAACCTCGTCGATGCAGTTGTCTTCAAAGCTGAGGTCGAAGAAACTGATGCGTTCGTTTGCCTTTTGCCAATTCTTGGCCGATACAAAGTGCTGAAGTGTGCGCTGCAGTGCGACGAACGACTCCTTCTTGCCCGTCAGGTGGTAGATTATTGAGGCCCATTGCTTGAACTCTTTTTCAACAAAGGGCATCATAATATTGATAGAGTCATATTTCTCGGCGGCCACCAATGCGTCCTCCAAAGCACTCTTGAACGGGAAGTCCGGATTCTGTGCCGCAAACTGCACCAGAGGCGCCTTGTTGCCCTCTTCGGTATGCCATTTGTAGTAAGTTAGGTAGATATTGTTATAGCTCACATCGAGCGGAAACTCATCAAGATAGATGCGCAGGGCCTGCATATTGTGCTCGTCGTTGATAAGGCTCTTCAGCTTGGCCAATGCATCCTCCGCCAACGGATTGTCAGGGTTGTTGTGAATAAAGTCGGCATACTGCCGTGGTGAGGTCAAGCGGTTAAAGTCGTTCTGAAGTTGAGCGTCCATCTTGTCGAGTACCAGCGAGTATTCGTTGCTGCCTGGATATTTGGCCAAGAAAGCCCTGTATGCCTGAGGCGAAGGATTCTCAATGAGCGCGGCGTATGCCAGGGCGCTTTTTCTTCGCTGGGCCGCCGCTTTCACGGCCTCGATGTCCAGATAGCCGTCAAGCAGGCTGTCCACTTCCGTCTCGCGTTGGGCGCTGGCAACGACGGCCTCTGCCAGTTGAGCCATCTTGCGTTCGGCCTCTTCGCTCTCGGCTGTGGATGGATAACTGGCTGTGAAGCTCTTGTATGCCTCCAGGGTGTTTGTCGCACAAGCCTGCCGGTAGCGGTTGCCCATCCGTCGGTATTCAACCATCCTCAGTGCACCTTGGTCGTTCTTGAACGCATCCGCGTAACTGTCAAGGGTCTCGTCCGAGATGGTCTCCTCTTTGTCCAGAAACTCTCTTGCCTTGATGCGGATGCTTAGTTTCGTCTGCCTGAG
Source organism: uncultured Bacteroidales bacterium (assembly GCA_905236645.1). GTDB lineage: Bacteria > Bacteroidota > Bacteroidia > Bacteroidales > P3 > Colimorpha. Next base: position 49,448 of record CAJOMZ010000001.1, on the reverse strand, counting down.
CAGCTGGATGTTTATGTTCTTCTTCAGCAACCGTTTGACTTCCTTGTATTTGTCGCGGTCTTCAAGTATTGTCACAAATTGTTCCTCGGCGGTGGTGATGTACTTCATTGCCGTGGCATAGTTGCGCATCGGGTTGGCGGTGTCGGCGTAGAAGGCGGCAAGGGCGTAGTTGTTGGCCACATTCTCGGGCTCCTTGACGTAGGCTTTGTATAGTTTCTCGTATTGAAGCGAGTATTGCGACACGTCGCCCTGCGCTTTTGCCACGATGCATAGGGCCAATGCCGCCAGTAATATGATGCTCTTTCTCATCGGATGCTATTTGTTTACCTTGACCGACTTGATAATCTCCGAAAACTCGTTCTCGAAATCCTCAAAGTTGTCCACCGTGCATTCCAACCGGATTTCGAGTATGTTGCTGCGGTCTTTAATGTATAACATTCTGAACTCGTAGTCTTTGCCGTCCTCCTCGTCGGTGTAGGCCCCGAGATATTCAAGCGCCCCGTTCGGGTGTGGAATCTCGTCGAGCGACTGGAAAGGCTGCACCATAAAGCGGCTGTAGGCCAGGTCGTAGACCGTGCCGTCATAGTTCTTGCGGACATATATGCGCATAAACGGCAACGTTGTGTCGCCCTGGCTGTCTATCACGTAGTCGGCTGAATAAGAATACAGATATATGACAGTGTTGTCACTGAGCTTGTTGGTCTGCAGATATTTCCAGCTATTCGTCGGGAAAGCGAAACTTACGTTGGTCTCGGGAATCTTGATCTGTGCCGCAGCCATTGATGCCAGGCCCAGCAGCATTGCCAATATGAAAAATCTCTTTCTGTTCATTTCGGTTCGTTTTTCTTCTATAACGCGGCGGCACCCAATTTATTGTAGAACCCCACAAGTCTTTGTGTCAGGGCCTCGTTGCTGTATTTGTCCAAAACCAGTCGGCGGGCGTTGGCGCCTATGCTGCTGCACAGGTCGGGCTCGTCGATGCAGCGACGCACCTGCTCCACAAACTGTTGAGGTGTGTCGGCAATAAGCAGGTCCTTGCCGTCGGTGTAGTCGATGCCTGCGGCGCCTACGGTGGTGGTCACCACCGTCTTGCCGAGCGACATAGCCTCGATAATCTTTACCCTGATGCCGCTTCCGGCCAGCAGAGGCACGATGTTAATCTGCTTTGAAGCAATGAAATAGGCTGCATCGGACACCTCGCCGACAACCACTATGCCCTCGCTCTGCATCTGCATAAGGTCGTCGGGCATCTTGCGGCCGGCAAGGAACAGCCTTACGGCTGGCATCTCGTTGTGTATCAGAGGCCACACCTCTTTCAGGAACCAGCGTATGCCCTCCTCGTTGGGGCGCCAGTCCATCGAGCCTATATGAAACAGCGTCTGCGGCTCGGCATCGACATTGTCTATAGGCTCTATGTCAACGCCAAAGGGTATGTCGGCCAGAGGTTTGCGGCAGCCTTCGCTGCTGAACGTCTCTGCGTCGTTGGCCGTAATGCAGGCAATGCCTTGATATGCTCCAACTCGTAGGCTCTCAATGCCAGTGCCAGTTTCTTCAAATACCACCGCTTCAGCGGGTTGTGGGTTGCGGTGGCTATCTGCTGCCAAATGCGGTGCTCGACATTGTGGGCGCGCAGCACCACCTTGGCGTCGCTATGCTTGCGGACAGTGGCCACGTAGGGTGCAAGAAAGATGCTCTCAACCTGCACAACGTCAAAGCTTTCGCCTTGCAGTATGGCTGTCAGGCGCTCGTCAAACTCCTTGCTGACGAAACGCTTGACGTTGTACGACTCGCCGCACAGCAGCGACACGGCGGCGTCGAGCGGATGTATCGACAGGTCGATATAGACAGCCTCAAAGCCGGTGGCCTCCTTGTATCCCGCCTCCAATGCCTCGCCCTTCACAGGGTGCTTGTCGCTGCACACGCTTAACACCTTCACCTTGTGGCCGCAGGCCATAAGGCCCTGCGTCACGCTGTTCATTGCCAGCGTCCCGCCGTCGACAGGCGGGTAGGGGGGCTTGTAGCAGAGCTGGAGGACGTTCATATTGATTATGATTTTGGAATTCTTGATATTGGAAGACCTCTTGCGCCGGCCCCCGCAATCCGTGAATCCGTAATCCTGATTTGTCGGTTATTCTTCGGGCAACGCCTTGAACCCTAAGCCCATAATCTCGGCGCTCTCAATGACGTTGACAAAGGCGTTCGGGTCAAGATGGCGCAGGTTGGCTTTCAGCTTGACAAGGTCGCTGCGGTCAAGGGTGACGTAAATCATTCTACGCTCCTGGCCCTGATACAGGCCTATGCCCGGGAAGCAAGTGCCGCCGCGCTCCAAGTCGTTGAGAATAAAGCTCTTCACCTCTTCTACCTTGTCGGTGATGATAAACACCGTCTTGTAGGTCGTCACACCCTCGACAATGATGTCAATCAGCTTGCTCTCGATGAAAATCAGAATCATAGAGTATATAGGCAGGCGTATGTCGCCGATAATCAGAGTGGTCAGCGAGATGCAGCTGTCGACGATGAGCACCAGCACGCCGAGCGAAATATTGGTGTATTTGTGGATAATCATCGATATGATGTCGCTGCCGCCCGAGGTGGCGCCGGCGCGGAAGATGACTCCGATGGCCACACCGTAGATCAAGCCGGCCACAACGGTGTTGAGGAAGAAGTCGGGAATGAAGAACTTGTCGATGGCTGCGTCGCCGTGCCCCACAGTGTAGCTCAGGTAGCTCACCAGGCCCTCGCTACTGTCGTACAGGCCGTCGTGAATCAGAGGTGCATAACCCCACGTGCTCTCGACGATATATGTGAAAATCGGTATAAGTATCACCGAAACAATGGTTTTGATGCCAAATCGAGGCCCCAGAATCCAGGTGCCTATCAGCAGCAACGGAATGTCCATACAGATACCGGCAACCGAAATTTTCCAGCCCCACAATGCGTGGAATACGTTGGCCAAACCATAGACACCGCCAGGGGCCAGGTTGTAGGGATTGACAAACATAACGTCGCCCACGGCGAACAAAAGGCTTCCCAATGCCACAAGCAGATAGGACACAATCTCCTCTTTCAGACTCTTTTTCTTCATTATTTGATGTGTTGTATTATTATATTGTTTTATTTATATCGTTAATATGCAGCTTCTTGCGGTCCGACCTGCAGCGCCACACATTTTGCAAAAATACTAAACTTTGGCTGATTGGTGAAAATAATTTCATCTTCAGCTGTCGCTGTGGCCGACTGCCCGTCGACGCCCCCCTCCGCCGGCACGCCGACGAGGGGTGCGCCCCGCCCACTTGCCTCCGCCCCAAAGTCGCCTCCGCCACACCGCGATTTTAACATTTCAAACGTAAAAACAGACCAAAAAACGTCAAAAAACGCCTTGTGGCAACTCCCTGATTTCCATATACCAAATTCCTACCAAGTTCTACCCAAAGTCTTACCAAAGTTTTACCAAATTCTACGCTGGTAGAATTTGATTAGGGATTGATAAAATTAACATAAAAGTTGTTAACGGCGAAGGCGCAGGGTGTGTCCGTCTCGGGCCTTGGGCGAAGGCGGTGAGGAAACCGAAATTCAAAAACGTGGGTTTCCCGACACAATAATTTGAGCGGCTTCGCGTTTTAGGTCTGCAATTCAACAAATGCCTGATTATGAATAAGACCATACTTTTCGCCTCGCTTCTGGCCCTGCTGCTGACCGGCTGCTCGGCCGACTGGTACTATGCCGGAAGCTTTCTGGGCAAGTTCGAGAAACAGAAGGATAACGCCACCGAACAGATCTATGTTTCTCTGCCCAAGGCGGTTATACACACCAACAGCTCGCTCAACGACATTGCCGGCTTTATGTTTATGACCGAGCGCGAGCAGGACTCGGTCATCGCCTCGAAGACGGCGATATTGAACCGCTTGGACGACAGCATCTTCCTGGCTCAGTTCAACGGGGCGTTCCTTTATGTGCTGAGCCGCACCAAGATACCTATTGTGCTGGTGGACGACGCAAGCCACTTGCCGCAGGCCGACGACAATCACTTCACTATCGACATTGCACAGGTGGAGGCTGAGGAGTTCCTGCAGCCGGGCCGCAGCGGTTTCACCACGCAGCGTGGCGTCAAATATGGCTACGACTATGAGCTGCGCCATTTTGCGATGAATGTGTGGTTCCGCTTCGACGCGCGCGACTCAGCCGATGTGGTCTATTTCAAGAACAGGGAGATTGCCGAGGACTTTCACGGCACCGTCACGTCGCTGCGTAGCGACAAGGCGAAGATGAAGACGCACTTCGACCGCATAACGGTGAACGATGCCTACCGGCTGGCGTGGAACTTCGGCGCCCAGTGCGCCACGCTCTATATTGAGAAGATGCTCTCGGAATATGTGTGCCGCACCAAAGGCACCAACAGCACCTATTTCTACTACAGCCCCGCCTGCAACTGCATCGAGGAGCTGACCCCCTACGACGAAGGCATCAAGGATTCGTTTGAGAGGATGTGATAATAGCTACACATTATAGATAATTCTATTGTGTAATCTATTTTGCTTGGCGTATCCTGCTATAAAGTGTGTATATGTGTGTAACCGGCAGCACCGACGCATTTTGCCAGTCGATGCTGCGAGGGTTCATATTTGCTGTAGCTGTTCTATTTGTACCATTTGGGTTCCCATTCGCCATTGTTGTTCTTTATCAGGCGGCCTGTGCGTCCGTGTTTGCGAAACTCTACAACCTCTTCGCCGCCGCTGTTGTATGTGTAGGCTATGCGGCAGCGTCCCACGATGATATCGCCATCGTTGCCGATGATGTAGTATCTGGTCCCGAACCGCACTCTGCGCTGGACGAATCTCATTCCATCGCCGTGTACGAAGATAGTTGTGCGGACTTTTTTCAATATCCTCTTTCCGTGGCTGTCGTAAAGAGATGTGCGGAATTCCGGGTACGTATGTCCGTAGGGAGTAACACAAAAACAGGAACCTAACGACCCAATATCTACGTCTTTCTTGAGGGGATAGACCTGCCTGCCGAGTGCGTCGGCAACCCCCTGCCTGCCGTCTTTGTAGAGATGGAAAATGTCCGTACCGCTTATGTACATCCTTTCAATTTTGTCGTATATGCAAGGGATTATTGTGTTTCCATTGGTGTCCGCTACACCGTAGGCTCCGTCCTGCTGTGTTATGGTCAGGTTGCAAAGGGAGATAGTAGATAGGGGTATTCTTCTTATGTCGTAATTGACCACTTTGGCTCCCTCCGGGGCTGCGGTGACAGCTCCGGTGGTGTCATAGTATATGGTGTCATCATTTTTCTGAACAATTCTGAAAAACAATCCGTTTTCGCTTTCGACGGCAATAGGTCGCTCACTATGCGATAGTATCATCCTAAGGCTGGAATTATAAACACGATAAGGTCGGTTTACTGCACTTGGCTCCAATATTGAATAACAGGTACCGTTTTTGTTTTTTACAAATGCACTGTTAAAGGAATCGAACCGGCAGGGTACTATTGTTTTTCCTGTGCTGTCTATTATTCCTGTGGTGAAAGATGCAAAGTCAGTTATGATATAATTTCCGTGGGCGTCGGTCTTAAAAAATATACAATACTTGTAAGGAACAACAGTTTTGCCTTTGGCGTCCACGAATCCTAACCTGTTTCCTTTGATGTTGGGATAGATTCGCGAGGGTTTGGTGTCGGTGTTGTTGGAACAGCTACACAGGCTGCCAATCAGAGTGACCACCATCAGAGCTGTTGCATTGTGTGTAAGGCACCACTTGCCGCCGACCTTGTGGCGCCATATTGAAGCAGCGGCAAAAAACAAAGTAAGATATATGGCGGTGGATATGTATGCTGAAAAGTGTTTTTGTGTCAGAAGTAAGAAAAATGCCAGCGCAATAATGGCTGCCGCCAGTACCATCAAAGCGATGACAAGCGTGCGGAGGCTTCGTTTGAGATCTGTTTTTTTCTTAATAATCTTACCAGATATAATTGTCGAAACCAAAACAATGAAGATGTAGATGGTCCAGGCGAGAATACTCTTTTGGTGAACGAACCAAGTACCGCCATCTTTTGTTATAATAAGGATGTGTTTGTTCCACCATTCGGCCAACCTGTATCTGAATGTCTGTAACGACGACAATTCCTCGATTCTGCAGCCCTGCTCTGCTAACAGATGATAGTCGGTAGCTGTGCCTTTGGGCACATAAAAGGTGTAGAGAGAAGCAGAGTCAGACAGGGCTGGATCGGGGAATAGTGCGTCCGCTTGTAGCAGCACGTATTCGCCCTTGTGTATCTTTTTGCTCCCGAGCGAGGACAAACCATTGAGCACAACTGGCTTGCCGTTGTTGATTGAGCGTATGGGGCTTTCGTTGCGGTAGAGTACGTTGCCGTGTATGGAGAAAAAAGTGTTGCGCCAGTCGATGTCGATGTCTGTCACTATGGGACGGTCGAAAAACGTGCTGTCGGTGTATTCGTTGCTCACGCGTTCGGTGTGTGCGCCTATGGTCAGTGTACGGTCCTTCAGCTTGCCGCCTTCATTCAAGGCCTTGTTGCGAATCATTTTGGCGTTTCGTCGGGTTTTTCTGCGCGACAGCTCTTTGAAGGTGTATCCGTTTCCATACAGTCGTTTGTAGAAATCCGTTTGTCCGGAAGGCACATACAGAGTGTCGCCGCTGGGTATGTTGTACCGAATAGGCCAATAGAGCTCGTAGCTGGTGGCTCCGAATGCTTTTTCGTGCAGGGTGTCTTTGAATTGGATTAGCACAGGCTCGTCGGTTCGAAGTATTAATGCCGGACGGAAGGCATTATCTCGGTAGTACATCAGTGTGTAGTTCTCTATTTTGTAAGATCCATTATTGTTGTGGTGGATTATGCGAGGTATTATTGTCAGGCTGTCATAGTCTATCTCGTCAGAACCGATGTTGAAGGATGACACAATATCGGAGTCGAACACAATCTTTCTATTTGCATCGTAATGGTATCCGCAGGTGTCGTCGGGTTGGTCTGTCGTTGTACGTGTGTTTACATATTTTTTCATCATTCCATATTTGCCCGCACAATAGGATGTAGTGTCGTTATTGTAGGTAAAGATTGTGCCTTTTAGCAGGCGTGCAGTCCTTCTCTCGCCAGAGTAGAATGGACAGAAAGTATATATTGATGTGACGTGGATGCTGTCGGGTAAGGTTATGGAATCCAGCTCGTTCATACCCCAGATGAAGTTGTTGTCGCCTAACTCTGTAAGTCTTGGCAATTTTATTTTTTGGCAAGAGAAGGTATTGCCTTTGAAGACATCGGCATCTATTTCCGTAACCCACGGCATATCGATGCCGACTATGGCTCCTGCAGGGATGTCCTTTGCGCTGATGTGATTCTTTGTGGAGTCGCTGCAAGTGAGGAAGATGTAGTTACAATCCCGGCTGTTCTGCATTTTCTCTGAATCTCGCGCAATGTCTATACGGGTGTATCTTTTTGAATCGGATTGGTAGATGTCTTCGCATAGCACTGTCTTGTTCCTGCTGATGATAGGCTTCAAGCCATTGACGTTGAACCACAGTGTTCCGTTGGAATAGATGAAGCTGTAGTTGCCGGGGGCGATAGTGACGGACTGAATGTCGGTACAATGCGGTGTCATATTGGAAACAACGTAGTAGGGCGACGCATTGGGGCCAATGTTAATGGACTTGAGCGAGTCAAAGCTTCCTTGGTCGAAGAAGAGTCCGTGGAACTTGCCCTCGATGTTGATGTGTCGCAGACGCGAGGTCTCGATGGCGTTGCCTTTCAGTACTACGCTGTCGCCTATGGTTAGGGTGTCGATGACATCGATGAAGGTGTATGGCTCCACGGTGCAGTTGGTTAGTTTCAGATGCCCGTTTTCTATTTCGAAGGGCCGTCCCTGCCATTCCACAGTCTTCCCTATGTAGTCCTCGGTGCGGAAGGGTATAGGCTTGGTGGCATTGCGGTTTATGCCCAGAACCAATGATGTTACAGCAATCCCGACTATGAATGCTGCCGCCAAGAGGATTATGATTACCTTGTTGCGTTTCACTTTTCGTTCGCTCAGAGTGTCGTAGATGTTCTTTGCCAGCCGGTCGTGCACCAGCTCCCATTTGCGCTCTTCGTTGTTCGACTTGCTGCCGGAAGCAATGTTGAAGATTCGGTTGTCGCCTTTTGTCAGTGCGTCGAACTTGCTACCGAGTATTGCCTTCAGCTCGCTTTCGCTTTTTGGCAGGCGGTATCCTCCAGGCGCCATCTTGGCTATTATTGTCTTTTTGTGGAGGCTCAACCCTTTGGTGGCATCGCTGTAGTAGTTGTAGAGAGGCCTTTTGCCGAGGGTGTTGATGTCGCTAATGGTGATGGCTCTTTTGTGCCGTGTTTTGTTGTAAAGACGATTGAGGTAGAGCGACAGCAACAGCGTGCTGGTTTCGTTGCTACGTGTGTCGGCGGTGGTTTGGTTGTTGCTGTCGTCGTTCTGTATTTTTTCAATCAAGGCCTCAACAACTCCGTCTTCAATTGTCAGGTCGGCTTTTTGGGCGGGATACTTGATGATTTTCTGACATCCTTCGAAGTCGATGTCGCGTATGCGGTAGCGTGTGCGCTTTAGTTGGTCAATGTGGTTGCGGTCCAGCAAGTCCTCCAGTCTGTACAGGTCGTCTTCGCGCAGGCTTATTATGACGCGGAAGTGCGTGGCGCTATTTTTAGAAAGCAGGGCTCTCAACTCTTTGAGCAGCGAGGTGGCATCGTCTTTCGCGTCGCGCAGCACCTCCTCAAACTGGTCGAGAATTATCAGGGGCTTGTTGTCGTCGTCGCAGTCTATGCTGCCTAGGAAGTCACGCAAATTCGAACTTTTGGAATTACTCTTGTAGAAGCCTCTCATTATCCGGATAATGCAGCTGATGAAGCTTTCGCCAGCATTCCTTTCCGTTGACAGACGTATGGGAATGGGCTTGTATCCGAAGAATCTCATTATGGGAAAGATGCCTGCCTGAAGCAGCGATGTCTTGCCCACACCGCTACGTCCGTAAAGTGTGACTATGGTATTCTGCCTTACTATTTCGCTCAGCTCTTCTGTTTCTCGTTCGCGCCCGCAGAACAGACACTTGTCGCCGTCTTGGTATGGCACCAAGCCTTTCCAGGGATTGGCCTTTGTCTCATTGCTGTTGCCTTTTTGTGTTGAGTGCTTCATCTTGCTTGTGTGTTTATGCCTAGATATTTGTCTAATTGTGTTTTGATTTTGTCAATCTTGGCGTGTGTCTCTACATCCATTTCTCCTATTGGACACATTAATGAATCGAATGAAATGTGATTGTCTGAAACTGTATGGTCGTAGCCTTCAAAAGACAGGGGTATGATGTTAGGCTCTTTCCTTTTGAGTGCACGCCGCCATTCCCTCACAATGTAATATGGAGCGGTTCCATTGTTTAATTTATATAATTCTTCGAGCTTTTCGTCCAGTTTGTCATTGGGAATATCTTTCGTTAGGTCTCTGAGTCTTTTCAGGTCTCTGGTGACGTGTTCTGTCAGTGCTATTATTATGCTGCCGCACTGGGCAATGTTGTCTCTTATCACATCGTCATACACATCTCCAGGGTACAGTTCTGATTCGTCGAACCATACCCTGTAGCCCCTTTCGCGTAATGTAATTACAAATGTCCGTACTGCATCAGCATCCTCGTGCTTGTATGATACAAAAACGCCTTTCCCATTGGCCCTGAAGTCCTGAGCAATCCATTCTTTTACTTTTTCGTCATTCAGGCTTTTCCCTAATTTGCTAAGGAACTGACTTGTGCCATCCTCAATGAATGCAGTCTCACTAACCTCGTCCTGCAGGGTTTTGCTCATTCCTGTAAAGGCTACGGTACCTCGCTTGTTGTTGTCGTTTTGCAGATTGATGTTTGCTGCAATAGCATACCAGAGGAATCGAAACCGCCAGTCGTCGAAATCGCATCCAATCATAAGCAGTTTCCGGCGTTCCTTTGTGCCGTCAAACTTGAAAAAGTTGTCCAAAGTCTTGTCTCCGCCATTGATTTTGGCGTAGAACTTTGAAATGGCTTCGACATATGTGGGCTCTGAATAAGCAAATGGTTGGTGCTCGTCGATCTTGCCAAACAAGTAAACTATGGCACGTGGACAGTTTCTCCCCTTTTTTATATTTTTTTCGAGGAAGCCTACGAATTCGCTGGTGTCCTCTTTGAGTAGATTGAACTGTATTATCTCTTCTTCTCCGACGGCCTCTTGGTATGCTTTTTCCAGCAGGCAGTCGGTGCTTGTTGTGAAGACAATTCTCAGAGATTTCAGCAGATCTATCAGTCCGTCTGCCCAGAGCAAAGATGAAGAATGCTCGTTTAATTCAGCGTTGCATTCTATGGCTTTTTTAGAGTTCCAAACTATTTCATTTTCGTGAAAGAAGTTCCAGAAATCGTTCTCTGTTATTATCTCATCAATTTCGTTGTTGGTGCCCCTGTTCCTCTTAGCGGCGTATTGTTTTAGCAGCATAATGTGTGAGTCGCCTGTGCCGTTGTTTGCCTTGTCGGTCTTCAGAATGGCTCCGCTGCCTATCACGGTGACACAGTTGTCCCTAAAAATCTGAAGGACGATATTGTTGATGTAATCCTGTGACATATTTGGAAATGTTGTTGTTTTGCGTTTTTAATTGCTTTTCACCGTACGCGGTCTCGTTGATGCCGACTAGTCGGCCGTGGCGAGCTCTTAGTGCACGGTAGTTGACGTATATGGTGTAGTCTTATAATTGTCGTTTCAGCCAGATTCCCATCACGGGGTCTGACAGATGGACTTCTTTTTTCTCAATGGAAATCAAATCTTTCTCGACAAGGGACTTCTTCAGCTGGGCTACAATAGGCGACGATCCAAGATTGTATGCTGCGATGACTTTTGCAGAGGATATTCCTGTGTGAATTCCGTCGGCTATGCAGCGCAGGAAGTTTATTTGATTTGCTGTCAGGTTTTCTGTTTTGGCCTCAAAAACATCGGCGCACTGTTCCACGAGTTCTGTCAATGCATCGGAAAGGATGTTTTCGTCCACTTTTTTCACTGTGCGTTGAAAGACGTACCACGATAGTTGTTGGACATAGGACGAGTTGCTCTCGACGTGGTCGACAATCCAGCGAGCCTGCTTCTCGCTGATGCTTTTCCCTTCGCGACGGAATTTGCCGGTGATGTATTTTACCCAATATTCGGTGGGGATTCGCTGTAGATATATGATGTCGCCAAACTTGTAGAATGGCTTGCTGCTGTCGTCGAAAAACGATTCCATCATATGTTTCTTGCTGCCGAATAGACAGTAGGATGTCATCTCGTGATGTTGCCATATAGACCGAAGCTCTGTCTGGAATTGGACGCTGTTTGGAAAGAGACCTATCTGTTGGAACTCGTCGATGCAAACCACCACGTGTATTTTTTTACGTTTCGCAATCCTTTCCGGAAGCTGTATTAGGTCTTCCAGTGATTGTTCGCGTGGAGTCAGTTGCATTTTGAATGTCATTTCTGTCGATGGGTCGGCCGAAGCATTCACTCCGAAACTGAAACGGTTCAAAAATGTTTTTGCATTGTCAATCCATTCTTCCATTTTGTTGGAAGTCTGGGTAAGTATGGCCGAAGCATAACGTTCGCAAAAATCCTCGCGACTGCGGCAGAGATGCACGTCGACATACACTATCTTTAATTTTGTATTCTCAGCAATGGCTTTTGCTTTTTTTACCAGTGATGTCTTTCCCCATCGCCGTGGAGAAAGTAGGAATGTATTTACTCCATATTGAAAGTTGGACACAAGCTTGGCTGTGTCTTTTTCTCGGTCGGTAAAAGCATCGCCGCTCACGGTTTTACCGAAAACAAAGAGAGTGCTCATATTATTTAAGTAATAAGTTTATGACTAATTGGCTTGTGACTAATAAACGTATTACTTAATTTTTTATTTTGTCAAAAATAAAAAATGTCTTTATTTTTTAAAAATGTACAGGAAGTGTGTTGGTTTAATTAGAGTGATGCATCAAATCACAAATTGGATTTCTTTCATTCCGCAGGTGAGGGGAGCGCCTGCGGCTGTTATGAGCTGCAGATGACCGTAATGGTCGATGTCTGTTATGGTGGCGCGAAGGAGCTGGCCTTCGTGGATGTATTCGGCTTCGACACCAAGGCGGTAGAGGCGGCTTAAATAGCGGCTTTTGAGGCTGCTGTCGTTGTCTTTCAGGTGGTTGTATTCTGTCTCAATGTTGCTGAGCAACGTTTCCAGCAGGGTGTCGAGGTTGTGTTCGGAGCCTGTCAGCAGGCTGAGCGACGTGGGGTTGGGCACCCAGTCGGGAAATTCGGTTTGGTTGACGTTGAGGCCGATGCCACAGATTGACTGGCTTAGACGGCTCCCGCTTATCTGACTGGTTATGAGTGTGCCACATATCTTCTTGTCGCCGACGTATATGTCGTTTGGCCACTTGATTTTAACGGAAAACGGAGAACGGAGAGCGGAGAACAGGTGCTCCAGTGTTTCGGCGATGGCAAGGGCTGTGGCCATCGTGAGGCGGTACTGCTCTTCGGCGGCAATGAAGATGGGCTTGAGGATTAGGCTGAAGGTCAGGTTTCTGTACGGCTCGCTGGCCCACGCGTTGCCTTGCTGCCCTATGCCGGCGGTCTGCCGGCGGGCGCAAATAACGGTAAACTCCCCGACGGTGTTGGGGTCGAGGAGTTTACAATAGTTGTTGGTGGACTCGAGGGTCTCAAACCAGCGTATGTCCATCACACGGTCATTATCTCTTTTTCTTTGGCGGCGTAAATCTTGTCGCACTCGCCAATGAATTTGTCGGTGATGTCCTGGATCTCTTTTTCTACCTGCTTCACTTCGTCTTCGGGCACGGATTTGTCTTTCAGTTTCTTGACTTTGTCCATTACGTTGCGGCGGGCGTTGCGGATGTTGACCTTGCTGTTCTCCACCTCGGTTTTGGCGGCCTTTGAGAGCTCTTTGCGGCGCTCTTCGGTCAGCGGCGGTACAACGATGCGCAGTATTTCGCCTTCGTGACGCGGCGTGAAGCCCAGATTGGCGTCGAGGATGGCTTTGTTGATGGCTCCGATGATGGATTTGTCCCACGGCTGGATGATGATGCTGCGCGGGTCGGGCGTGCTGATGTTGGCGGCTTGGCTCAGCTCGGTGGGGGTGCCGTAGTAGTCAATCTTTACGCCGTCGAGCATTCCGGGGTTGGCTTTGCCGGCACGTATTTTGGCCAGTTCTTTTTCAAGAAAGTTGATGGCGCTGTGCATACTTTGGTTGGCCTCGTCGATGCAGGCTTTTGATAAATCGTTCATTATTTTTTGTTTTAAAGGTTTTTAAAGGGTTGAATGGTTTTAGGGTTATAAAGGTTCAGAGTTGTTTATGCTTTTTAAGCAATGTGACCCTTATGAATTTTTACTGTCTTAGCAGATCTCTGTTCCTATGGGTTCGCCGCTGACTACCCGCAGCAGGTTGCCTGGACGGTTCATATCGAAGACGTAGATGGGCAGGTTGTTCTCCTCGCAGAGTGCGAAGGCGGTCAGGTCCATTATCTTGAGTTTCTTGCTCAGGGCCTCTTGGAATTTGAGGGTGCTGAACTTTGTGGCGGTGGGATCTTTCTCGGGGTCGGCGGTGTAGACACCGTCTACGCGGGTGCCTTTCAAGATGGCGTCGGCCTTGATTTCCACTGCGCGCAAGGCCGAGGCGGTGTCGGTGGTGAAGAACGGGTTGCCGCTGCCGCCGCCAATGATGACGACTTTGCCTTCGTTCATTGCCTCAATAGCGCGGCGACGGCTCATTTCCTTGCAGATAGGCTCTATGGCCAGACCGCTGAGCAGCTCGGTATGCAGTCCTTGTTTCTCAAGCTCGGCCTGCAATGCCATACTGTTGATGAGTGTGGCCAGCATTCCCATATAGTCGCCTTGCACGCGGTCCATTCCTTTGGCTGCACCGCTGAGGCCGCGGAATATGTTGCCGCCGCCAATGACGATGGCCACCTCTACCTTGTTTTCTACTGCTTGTTTAATGTCTTTGGCATACTGTTCCAACATTGCAGGGTCTATGCCGTAGCTTTGAGTGCCCATTAGCGACTCGCCGCTCAATTTCAGTAGTACTCGATTGTATTTCATATTGTTTCTGTTTTCTTGTTTGGCTGTAACAGATTGATAAGCATATCTTTTGCTTAAAAAGGCACTGCCGTTTTAAACAACGAAATTAAGAAATAATATGAAAATAGCGAAGAAAAAGTTATCTTTTTTTAGCAGATGTCCTGTTGGGTAGGTGTCAATCAGTTGATAACAAGCCTCTTGTGAGATGTGCCGCGTGGAGTGACGATGCGGACTATGTAGGTGCCTTTGGGTAGGTTGTCGAGCGGCAGGGTAGTGGTTATTGCGTTGACTTTGCTCTGATGGGCCGCTGATTGACCGTTGAGGGTGAATATGTCTACCGAAAGAATTGTGAACGAGGATAGTACGGTTACAATGTCGCTTGTGGGGTTGGGCATAAGGATTGTAAACCGGTCAAGGGTGCTTTGGATGCCCTCTGTACCCTGCGATGCTTTGCCGGGTATATAGAAGCGGACGCTGTTGCTCCAAGGGCTTGTCTTGTCGTCGTCGCAGACACTGCGAACCCATACGGTATACCATTGTGCCGTGTCGAGATTTTCAATGTTCAGGAACGATGTGGCCGACTGCAGGATGGTGCCGTTGTCGGGCTGGCAGCTGTCTTTGCATAGAGACACTTCGTAGTTTATGGCTCTGTCAATGTATCCCCACGTCAGCGTAGTCGAACCTGTATCGTATTGCGACACCGATGCCCGCAAATCGCTTGGCGTTATGCAGGTATCGTTGCCTGGATTACAATGAGTGCAAGTGTCGAATATAGGAAAGATGTTCGTAAAACCTCTTCTATTGTTTTTTGTGTGCCAATTAGTGTCACTATAACATCCGTCATCGACATACGCTATATAGCAAGGAACTGTGATTGGGTTTAGATAATGTGCACGATATTTTACCCTTGGAGGGTTTGGGTGAATAAAATCGACGTCGTATTCGTCTGCAACGGTGGATATTTGCCCGCATCTCGGTTCGTTGTCGTGTTTACGCAGAATCTTTATTATGGTATCGAAAATAGAAACATACACTTCTACGGAATCATCTTCGGGATAGTAAAAACTGTTATTGTGCGTACAGGAAACATAGAAGCTGTCGTGTATCACAATAGGGGTGTCAAAGTATGCCTCGTGTATTGGATAATACGATCTCTTTGTTTCGTAATAGTCATACCACGATTCGCTAATCATAAAGTAGCTTATGCGTGAAGTGTCCCATCTTGCTTCGGCAATCAGGATCATTGTGTCATTATTTTCTTTGCTTCCGGGCTTGTAAATTCTATAATACTCTGGATAAAGCAGGGTGTCTGACGGACGATCGATGGATATATTTGTCATACCAGCAACCCCAATTATTCGCAAGTCTTTTTCGGTAAAGAAATAGCGTGCTTCTTCCAACTTGCAATTAGGATTCTTGTGTGAATCATAAAAACTAATTGTGTCGTAGTCTAAAGGTCCATTGTAATAATATGGATAATTGGAAGAATAATTGAAATAGTAGTAATCCCACCAATTGGTGTCCCAATAATAATAGTTTGGCACTCGCTCACCAATATCAATGGTGTCTACTTGCGCCATCGATGCTGTCGACATTGTCAGGAATAATGATATGAATAATAATGTTTTTTTCATAGTGATGTCCTCCTCTTGTTTTATTCTTCACAGTCAATGTTAATGTCATAGTACAATCTGTTTAGTCGTGGAATGGATTGGACGTTGCCAATGCCGCCCATTATAGTAAATGTTTTTGTAGAATAGCTTGCCGATATATTAGGCAAGGTGGTGAAAGCGCAGTTTACGAGAGGCTGGCACAATGAATTCACGCCAGACGTTTCGACCCTAAAAGTGTGAATTGATGTGGGGTGTTCGTGTCTCCCGGCCATAACATATTGGCTGTGGTTGTTAAATAAGTCAATGCCCCCGAGCCCGGCATCTAAACTTTCATTAAAGTAAGTGTATTTGTTTAGGTTGGCTCGTGGCAATGTCAGCAGTCGTGTCGTTTCTAAAAAGATACTACGAATAGAGTCGTTTGTGGATCTTCCCTCAAAAAGCAATGCAAGTTTCCGTGTCCATCTGTTGCCGCAGAATCCTTTCAATGATACTTCGTTTGGGAAGCCAAGGATGTTTAGTGTCTTGAATACCAGAGTTGATGTCGAAAACGTACCATTTAAAGGGTTGATCCTGTATTCCGAAATGTTAATTGCCCGTCTGGGTTTTAATCCATTGTTATCGATCCACGTTGCAGCTATGGCAAATGTGTCACCGGTATACGCGGTCAGTAGTAATTCGTCGTTGTTCCATTTCTTTGGCCCTGTATAACTTGGGGCAAAGATGTCAAAGGTGAGAGTCTGGTTTTGTGGCCCAGACAGCCCAAAGACGTTTTGAACGTTGTGTTTGCGCAGGCTTATCTTGTCGTATTCGTTAAAGCCTGCGGTTATTATATAATCTCCAACAATCGCTATGTCAAGCAGATAATGTGGCATCCTTTTAAATAGTAAACCAGACTCGTATGACCAGGGAGAAATGGGACGTGTGGCGTCAGGAAAGGGCAAACTGCTGGTGTGAAAATCAACCATACAAGCCATTCGAAAGACTGTACTTGCTGTCGTGTATCCGATACATACAATATGGCGCTCGTTGTTGTTGTTTGTAAGTGTCACAAGCTTGGTAAACCGTTCAACATCATAATAGTTATAATCCTCGTCACGAGCAATGAAGTTGTTCTGGATATAAAAGTTTCCGTCGTTGTAAAAAAGGTCGTGAATGCTGAAAAAACCAATAATTCCTCTTTGGTTAATGTCGTATCCGCAGAAAAAGACACTGTCGTTGGCAATTGCAAAATCATTTACAATGTATCCGCTTAGAAAAATGATTTTTGACTTCATTATTGTGTCGTTCTGATACGAAAATGCTGAGGTGTATTGATCCTCAACAGTGTCGTATATGTAGCAGCAGATTGTTGTAGGATAATGATATTCCTTGATTTTTGCGTGCTGAAAACTATTGGGTGAGAATAGCGTTGCGGTCACGCTTGTAGGAGTGCCCTGCGTATGCCCGATTGCATACCACGCAAAAAACAGGATTGAGAAAAGAAGTGTTTTCGATTTCATAATTGATGCATCGTGTTAAGGGCGAGGTGTTTGGATGAATTCCCCGGCTTTGTTTTACACTGCAAATATAATATTTTCTTTTGATAGACTGGGTTTTATAATAAAAAAAATAATATTTGCGTCAGCCGACGAGCCTTTGCCGCCCCTTTCGCCACGGTCTTGCATCGGGGCTGCATTGATTCAAATTCCATCCGACTTTTTGCTAAATTTTTATCAAATTCTACCAAACTGAACTTTGACTAAACTTTGGTAAGAATTTGGGTAGAATTTGATAGGAATTTGGTATATGGAAATCAGCGTGTTGCAACAGGGCAAAAACGGGGCTTTCCCAAGGAGATTGAACTCTTTTGGAAAAGTGTGTTATTGACGGAAATTCAGTTGGTTACCCCTTGTTCGGGGCATTCGGGGAGGAATTTTGCAATTTCACCGATTTTGGTTAGTTGTCGCCGCTCACGGCGAGGGCGGCAATGCTGATGCGGAGGCCTTCGATGCTGCGCATTGCTATCCAGCAGGCTTCGGTGGTGGCCCCTGTGGTTATGACGTCGTCGACAAGTAGGATGTGCTTGTTTTTCAGTGCTTCGCTGTCTTTGACGGCGAAAACGCCCTGCATATTGTCGAGCCGCTGCAGGCGCGTCTTGTGCGTCTGCGAGTCGGTGCGGCGAATGCGGACAAGGTTGTTGCTGACAATAGGGCGGGGGAAGGTCTGGGCTATGCCTTGGCAGATACGCAGGCTTTGGTTGTAGCCCCGTCGACGTTCTTTTCGGCGGTGCAGTGGCACGGGCACGAGCAGGTCGACGCTGTCGTAGAGCCCGCTTTGGGCAAGATACAGCCCGAGCTGGCGTCCCATAACGATGCCAAGCTTCTCGTTGCCGTAGTACTTTATCTGGTGTAATATCTTCTGCGCGTTGGTTTTACGCCTGTATACCAGCAGGGCGGAGCAGTGCTCGACAGGCACGCGCCCTATGAAACGCTGCTCTACGAAGTTGTTGTCTTTCAGGGTGCTTGTCGCTTCGGGCAGTTTCAGCAGGCAATTGGTGCAGAGTTCGTGCTCGTCGCCGACGAGGGGCGCGCCGCACACGCAGCAGGTGCTGGGAAAGAAGAGCTCGAAGAAGTCGCGTAAAAGCCTCGGCATTGGTTTGTCTTATTGCTTGAGGAACAGACAGCTGTCGCCGTAGCTGAGGAAACGGAAGCCGTTGTCGAGGGCATAGCGGTAGCAGCGTCGCCAGTCGTCGCCTATCAGTGCCGACACGAGCAGCAACAGGGTGCTGCGCGGTTGGTGGAAGTTGGTTATAAGCCCACTGATAACGTGGTATTTATAGCCTGGGGCGATGAGCAGCTGTGTGTCGCCGTCGAGGTGTTCAATGCCCTGGTGGTCCATCCAGTCCAGTACGTTCCGGTATGCTTGTCCGGCATCTATCTCTTTGTTTGCGAGCTCGTAGGGGTCCCATTGCAGGATGTGCATTGCCTTGGGATTGGGGTTGGACTGCAGCTTTACGCCGAGCCAATATATTGATTCCAAAGTGCGTACGGTGGTTGTGCCCACGGGAATGATTGGCTTGCCGAACTGGTGAATTATGTTGACGATATTCTGTCGGCTGATCTGCACTTTTTCGACGTGCATCTCGTGTTCGCCGATGGTGTCTGAGGATACAGGCTTGAAGGTGCCGGCACCGACGTGGAGGGTGATGTATTCGGTGCTGAAGCCTTTGGCGTTCAGTTCTTTGAGCAAGCTGTCGGTGAAGTGCAGTCCCGCCGTAGGCGCCGCAACAGAGCCTTCGTAGTGGGCGTAGACCGTCTGGTAGCGCACTTTGTCGCTTTCTTCGGCCTTGCGATTCAGGTAGGGTGGGAGGGGGATGACGCCTGCATATTCAATCACTTCGGCAAAGCTTATGCCGCCGGTCCACTCAAAGTCGACAATCCAGGCGTTGCCCACAGCCTCGCGGCGTGAAGCCTTGATTTGGTATTTGGTGGTTTGAATGTTGAATTCTGATGAGAGCGCCCCCTCTTTCCATTTTTTGTTGTTGCCTATGAAACAGAGCCAAGTGCAATGCTGGCGTTCCTCGAATGCCTCGGCCACAGGCTGCTGATACGGCTCAAGGCAGAAGATTTCGATGACCGACCCTGTAGGCTTGCGGAAGAAGAGGCGGGCGTGGATGACCTTTGTGTTGTTGAAGAGCAGCATAGCCCCTTCCGGCAGCAGTTCGGGCAGATGGAAGAATTGCGACTCGGCTATCTCTCCGCCTTTGTAAATCAGCAGCTTCGACTGGTCGCGCTCGGCCAGCGGAAATTTGGCTATGCGGCTGTCGGGCAGGGGGTAGTCATAGTCGGCAATCGATATGTCGCGTGGATCAGTGTGCATTGTCGCGTTTGCAGGTGATGAGTGAAAGTAGTATGTACCAGATAATTATGAACGACAGGCTAAGCCAGAAGACATTGGTGAGGAAACATAACGCTATGATGGCTGCGCATCCTGCCAGAAAGAAATACTGCACGGAGTTGGTTGCCCACGACATATCCTTGAAGTTGAACTTTAGCGAGAACATAGGCACTTCGCTAATCATCAGGATGTTGGTGGCCAGCGACACGGCGACAAGAATGATGGCTGTAACCGTGTGGTCGCCAATCAAGATGCAGTCGTTGCAGCAGGGTAAACGCCAGGCAAGTGCCAGACCGACCCAGATGAGCGCGTTGGCAGGCACGGGAAGGCCGAGGAAACTGTGGCTCTGGCGGGTGTCGAGGTTGAACTTGGCCAGACGGTAGGCGGCGAAGAGCGGTATGAGGAGCGCCAGGTATTTCAGCCACACCAGGTCGGTCAATTGGGCGATGAGGACAAACATTATCATTCCCGGAGCCACGCCGCTGGTGACGACGTCGGCCAGCGAGTCGAGCTCTTTGCCCAACGGCGATGCCACACCCAGCAGGCGTGCCGCCATCCCGTCGAAGAAGTCGAAGAAAATGCCCAGACAGATGAACATCGCTGCTATGTGCAGCGTCTCTTCATAGGCGAAAATACAAGAAAACACTCCGCAAAGCAGGTTGCAGAGTGTTATGAGGTTCGGTATTTGCCGTTTCATTTCAGGCTTTTGTTACCAGAGTTTTACAATCAACTTGAACTCCTCGTCGTCCCAGTAGGCTTTGAACTCGGTGTCGACGGCGGCACGCTCCTTGTAGTTGTACTCCTCGTCGCAGGCCACCTTGAGGTTCTTCAGTGCGTTGACCTTGTCGCCCAAGCGAGCGTAGGCCACGGCGCGGAGATAGAACACGTCGGCGTTCTGGTCGAGGCAGCAGTCGAGAGTGCGGATGCTGTTGCTGGTCTCGCCATTCATCAGCTGCGCAAAGGCAAGGTTGAAGCTGCAGGTGCTACCCTTGAGTTGTTTCTCGGCATCCTTGTAGTTGCCTTTCTTCAGGTTGAGTATGGGCAGGTTGGTCTCGGCATCGGTGCTGCCTTGGCGCTCAGCCTCTTCAAAGTAGTATTTGGCCAGAGCATAGTCTTTCTGCGCCAGGCAGAGAAGACCGGTGTTGTTCAGCACATCGGGGTTGTGGGGGTTGAGCTGGCGTGCCATATTGAGGTAGCGCTCAGCCTCGGCATAGTCGCCAAGATAGAACGATACTGCGCCGGCGTTGTTCCAGCCGGCCCATTCGGCACTGTAGTTCTCTGTGGCCCACTTGTAGTATTTCAGCTTGGTTTCATAGTTGTAGTTGATATAGGCAGCGTACATCAGTTCGTCGAAGGTCAGTTTGGCGGGGTTCAGGGTCGCCTGCTTTGCCAGTTCGGGGTCGGTCTTGCGGGCTTCGCTGTAATAGAGGGCAATCTGTGCGCGACGCAGGTTGGGGAAGATGTCGGTGTTGAGCTGTGTGTAGGTCTCGGCCATATTCTTGATCATCTGCTCGCGCTTGATAAGGTTCTGCTGGGTCTCTACGATGTTTACAATGGCGTGCTTGTCCTGAATGTCAGACTCTTCTACCATAATGACGAAGTGCACCCAGTCCTCGCCGGCGGCGCGGGTGGAGACGATTATCTGCTTCTGGAGCTCGTATTTGTAGTGGTCTACTTCGTAGGCGGGCACTTGCTTACGGCTTGCCATCGTGTTCAGAACGTCGTCGAGGACGCGCTTGATTTGCGTGGTGGCAACCTCGGCGCGGTTCTTGCTGACCCCCACATTGTTGGTCTCTTCGCCCTCGGGCGAGGCCCAGCCGGTAATGGTAATCTGCTTGGGCAGGCCGTTCTCGAGCATAATGCGGCGCAGCTCTTCAAGCTGTGCTTTGCTGTTGAAGGTACGGTTCATCTGGAAGTTCCAGTCGAGGGTGGACAGGCCGTTGGGGAAGTATATGTCGGCGGTCTCTATTACGCCCTGCGTCTTGTTGTAGTTGATAGGCGATATTGAAATGTTGCCGCGGATGTTTACCAACGTTGAGGTTGTATTTACGCCATCGGATATGAGTACTGTCGGGAATGTGACTGTCTTGTACTGAATCTCGTCGGCGAACTTGGCTTCGTCGTCGGTAGTGGAGGCCATATAAGCCACTGGCGCAAGAGTTACACGTCCGGTCTCCATACCAGGCTTGAAATCAAACTCATCGGTGTATGTGAAGCGGCCGCCATTCTCATAGTTGATGGTGATGCCCTCGCCGTTGACGTTCTCGCCTTTAAGTGTCACAGGGTCAAGGGGAATAGAACCACCTTCCCAGGTGAAGACGGGCTGAATGAACACTGCGGCACCCTTGTTGAAATACTTTTCAGGGATGGAGCCTACAAATTTGACTACCACTTTGTCGTCGCGGGTCTCGACAGGGTTGGGAGTCGCCTGATAGCGAACCTTCTTGCTGTTGGATTTCATACTCGACAGACCGCTGCAGCTCATAAGCAACAGGGACATCAGGAGGACGCTAAAAATCGATTTTTTCATAAAACGATATTCTTTTTTGATATTTCGGACCAATGTTTGTTTTAATACTACTGTCTAATTCACAATTACATACACCTTGTTTTCAAGCCTCTCGGTGCTTGAAAAAAGGAATACAATTGAAATTGCAAATTTACATATATTTTTTGATTTATTGTATATTCCATCATAAAAATTCGTCTATTTTATGATTTTTGCCTTGCAGATGCGTCTCACAGGACAATAAGGGCAAACCTCTTTGTCAGGTGTGGCAATGAAATCGAGTTCAGGATTGAGCAAATCGCCAAACAGGACTTTCAGAATGTGCTCGAATCGGTCTATGTCGTTTGGCGACAATAGGTTGTCTTCGCTCCACGAGGCCGCCATAAAGCCCGATGACAAGTCGCGCAAAGGGAATATGCCCGACTGGAAGTTGGCCTTGAGCTTCTCCTTGCGACAGTAAAGCCAGGCGTAGGTCATCACCTGAAACCACTTGTCAGACACTTTGTAGGGGTCGGGGTCTGGCTCTTTGACGACGAGGTCGGCGGCGTTTACGCCGCCCGATTTGTAGTCGGCCACGCGCAGAATGCCGTCAAAATAGTCGATGCGGTCGGCAATGCCTTCTATATGAACAGGATAGTCTATTCCAATCGAGCTCATATCAAGGTCATAGCCGATGGGTTCTTCAACCAGCTTGATTTCAATGGTGTGAGCCGGCGTGTCGGGTGTCGGCGGGTCAAGCAGGGCAATCTCCTTTTGCAGGAATCGTGAAATCTGGGTTTTGGCCACTTCGCTGTACAGGCGGTTACGCCCTTCGTCATCACGCCCCTTTAGGAACTCATTGTGCAACGTTGCATCAACCAGTGTGTCAATGTCTTTCAATGCTTTCTCGAGTGTCTCTTTGCTGACTATGCGCTCCTGTTTGTATATGTCTCTCAAAATCTCGTGTATGAGCGAGCCCAGTTCGTTGGCTTCCAGGTCCTCACTCACTTCTTGCTGCTCGTGTATGCCTAAAACGTCGTTGTAAAAGAACTGCAGCGGACACTTGCGATACCTGTTTATTGCAGTGGGCGACAGGTATATATGCTTCTCTTTGTTGCCGATAGCCATTTCTTTCAGCCTTTGCATTACGCTGTTGTCCTTGTGCGCTCTGGCAGTAGTGTCGGCCTTAATCGGCCGACTGTTGGCTGTAAGCACCTCCTCCTTGACATCGATGTTCGGGTGGCGTGCAGCCAACTCGTTCTTTATCTGTAAGATGAAGCGGCTCGGTTCGCCCTTGCCAAAGCCTTCGGCATCAGAGCTGTAAAGCAGCCACGCCTCATTGGTGCGTTGCAGCAGGCGATAGAAGTTGTAGGCGTAGACGGCATCTTTCTCCTCGAATGTCGGTATGCCAAAAGCACGCTTCAAAGTGTATGGAATCAGTGAGTTGCTGTTTCTTCCGGCAGGCAATGTGCCTTCGTTGACCGACAGCATTATGAGATTGTCGAAGTCGAGGCTGCGGGTCTCAAGTACACCCAGAATCTGCAGTCCCTGCAGCGGCTCTCCGTAGAATGCCACCGTGCGGCGCTGTGCTATTCGCTGATAGATGCGTTGCAGCGTTACGAGTTTTTCTATGAAGTGATAACTGTCTTGAAGCTCCTCTAAATAGTTTATTATCTGCAAGAAGCAGGTCGTTGCCTCGGTTTCTTTGACGTTGTGTTCCAGTGTGTCGCCGGTCGTAATCAGTTCCGCCGTCCGGCGCATCAGCGTCAACATCTCGTTGGGTGTCAGCCCACTTTTCTCAAAGATGAACATCAACTTGTCGCTGCCCTCTATGCCGTTGAGCATCAGCTGAATGTCGTCCGTGGTGGCGTAAATCAGCTTCCGCCTGTTGACATACTCGGTTATTTTGTTGTGCAAGTCTCTTGTTCCAAGATATTTACATATTAAGGCGTCGGATAATATGTTGACAACGTCAATGTGATAAAAACGGCCTTGTTTTGCATTGCAATGCAGGGACAACAGTCTGATAGCAAGATTGTTTACGCCCGAAAGTGTGAATGGGTAGCCCATTGTCACGTTGGTGGAGTGTATCTGCTCGGGCAGAGAGTTGAGCATTGGCAGCAGAAGCCCCTCGTCGGCGAGGACAATGGCGGTGTTTTTGACTGTGTTTTCGTCCTTTAAAATACCCTTCAGAATCTGTCCGGCGGCTTTGGTCTGCAGCACGTTCTCAGGGCTGTTGACGATATGTAACGTCTTGTTTCCCTGTGCAAAATGATTCTCGAATCCGCCTATGCCGTCAAAGCGCGTGGCATTCTTGCGCAGAAAGTCGCCGGCCTCCTGTGTCGTGTCGGAGAAATAGTAGTCGTCGCCGTCGCAGATCAGGCTGCCTACGCCGCGTCTGACGCAACATTCGATTATCCTCGCCTCGCAGCTTGACAGAGCATTGAAACCGACAAAATAGATATGGCTGTAGTCGACGGTATCTATCATAGAATCAATGTTGTCGGCTACGTTGCGGTAAGCCATACCTGTGTATGCGCTGCCGCTTGCCGAAAGTCGCTGCCGCAGTTCGTTGTAGTAAGTGTATAGCGAGCTGTAGAAGCGTAGATACTTCTTCTGGAACGGTGTCAGCGGCGCGCCGGTGAGGTCCCATTCTCCCAAGCGTTTCAGCTCGCTGATATTGTTGAACAGCTTCTCGGCGTCGACACGGTAAAGGTCTATTTCCGAGAAGTCTGTGAGCATCATTTCGCCAAACGAGATAAACTCCTCGAACGTCTGGTAGCGCCGGTCGGCCTCCTCGAGGGTGCGGTGAATGTCGAAAAGCTCGAAAAGCAGGAATTCGTGCGGCGCAATCTTTACGTTGCCAAGTTGGGCTATCAGGTCGTCGATGCCAACGATTCGCGGCAGGAAAAACGGCTTGTCGCTCAGCGTAAGCATCTGTTTCTGAAGAAACAAGCCGGCGCGTCGGTTGTTGAACACGACGAGGACGCGGTCAAGGTCCTGCCGGTGTTCGTCCCAGATGCGATGAGCCACATAGTGAAGAAACGGTTCCATCAAGATTTGTTGTTTATATGAACGTAACGCGAATTGTCGCTCAAAATTGCATCGGCAGGTCTCAAAACACCCAACTCCTGTTCTCCGACGGACTGACATTTTGTCAGATTTTTAACATTTACCTATCATAGTCTACCAACGTAAAATTTGATAAAACTTTGGTAAGACTTTGGGTAGAATTTGATAGGAATTTGGTATATGGAAATCAGGGACTTGTATTTTGCCTTTTTTGGCCCTTTTTTGACCTGTTTTTAATTTTCCGGAACTGACAAAATGTCAGTTTTTGGCGATTGCTTTTTTCCAGGTCTGTGGCGTCGGGGCGGAGGGCGTTGTGACGGACGAAGCGAAAAAAGATTGCTTTTTTGAAAATTATTTTTGCGGTGTGAAGAAAAATGCTTATTTTTGCAATTCAATAATAATTCCTGCCTTAAACAATTGTGGGACGGTATGTGGTTGTATGGTAGTGCTTTGTGCGGCGGGGAATTAATGTTTGTGCGCAAAATAATAAATAAGTATAAAGTAAAAATTGACAAAATGCAGACGAAATTCAGATTTCTATTGCCAATTGCAGGCCTGTTGTTGCTGACGGTTTCGTGCCGGCAAGAGCGCGACATTGCCTATGTGAAGGATGCCGCAAGGGATTCGGTTATGGCCCTTGAAGGCGAATTCTCGAAGGGTATCCAGGCCAACGACATCCTCTACATCTATGTGGAAAGTCAGACCCCCCGGGCTACAGTGCCGTTCAATCAGGAGACCAATAAGATAGTTGTGTCCAATGACGCTGTTATTAATCCTAACAGCAGTGCAGTGTCGGGCTATTTGGTCAATCAGGACGGGTACATAATTTTCCCGGTGTTGGGCAAGATTAAGGTGCTGGGTATGACCCATTCGCAGTTGGCCAAGATGATAGAAGACCAGTTGAAGGCCGATGGCCACGTGTTTGATCCCGTGGTGACCGTCAAGTTGATGAATTTCAGGGTTTGCGTTCTTGGCGATGTGGCGCGTCCGGGCCAGCTCGTGGTTCAGGGCGAGCGCCTTACAATCTTTGAGGCGTTGAGTATGGTCGGCGACCTTAAGATTACAGGTCAGCGCGAGAACGTGACGGTTATCCGCGAGGAGAACGGCAAGCGCATCATCGGAACGCTGAACCTGGCATCGAAGGATGTGTTCCAGTCGCCATACTACTATCTGCACCAGAATGACGTTGTCTATGTCGAGCCCAACAGGAAGACCCGCCGCAACGCCGACCGCGACCCGATAGTGATGACATACATCTCGAGCGGCTTGTCGGTGGTTTCGGTGCTGTCGTCGATGTTCTACTACTGGACGTTGAGCAGGTACTATAACAACAGGTAGCCGTTGAGTGGTGGAAGGTGAATAGTGATTAGTTAATTGAAAAGCTTTAGGAAATGGAAAATAACAATCAAATCGTTAACCAACCGAATGCGTCGCAGGAGAACGAGAGTTCTCTCAATATACGCGACCTTATTTTTATTGTCATCAACAACTGGTACTGGTTTGTCATTTCGGTGTTTGTATGCCTTGTGATCGCGGCTTTTGCATACAAGTCGCAGCCGAAGAGCTTCAGCGCCAACGCCCAGGTGTTGTTGCGTGACGAGTCAGGCAACAAGGGCTACAAGTCGCAGAATATGGACGCCATCTTTGCCAATATGGGTATGGGCAATACCGGCCTGTCGCTTGAGAACGAGATGTATATCATCAAGTCCACGCCGTTGCTGATGAAGACCGCCGAGCGTCTGGGGATGAACAGCACTTGCAGCCGCAACGACCCGTTCAGAAAGGTGTCGTACTACAAGGACGCCCCGATGCGGCTTAAGGTGTATAACAAGCAGGTGGACAGTGTGAACCTGACATTGTCGATGGAGGTGACACCGATTGACACGAACAACTATACCTACCGCCTTACGTCGCTTAACGGCCAGAGGGTGAAAGGCGAGAAGAAGAAGGCGGCTTTCAGCCAGATTGTCAACATCAATGAGTATGCCGGCTTCTCGGTCGAGAAGATGGAGCCCTTCAAGGATGACGACATCAACATAACCTATAATATGGGTCTCTCGCCGCTCTACAATGTCGGCAAGAGTATGAAGAGCCGCCTCGAGGTGAGCCGTATGGACAAGCAGTCTTCAATGCTGGCAGTCAACTACTCGGACGCAAACAGCCGTCGTGTGCTTGAGGTTATCGACACTTTGATAGCTGTTTACAACGAAGATGTAGTGAACGACAAGAACCAGGTCGCTGAGAAAACAGAGAAGTTTATCAACGACCGTATCGCTTTGATATATGCTGAGTTGAGTGCCGTCGATGCCCGTGTTGAGAGCTTGCAGAAGAATGCCAATGTAACCGACCTGGCCTCGGCCGGCGGTACTGTGATGCAGTCGGGAATGCGTTATGCCGACGAGGTGTCGTCGCTTGAGGTGGAACTGGCCGCTGTCAAGATGGTGCAGGAGCACGTCACCAACCACGCCAACGACAACTCGCTGATTCCCTCGCTGATCATCTCCGATGCGGGTGTGACGAATCTTATTACAGTTTACAACAGCCAGTTGCTGAGCTATCAGAAACTGGTGCAGGGCGCAGGCCCCAACCACCCGACAGTGCAGAACACCCTGAAGGAACTGCAGAAGACACGCGAGGCAATCGTGGCGTCGATCAATAACCTTATCAATTCGCTCAACGTCAAGTTGGCAGGTGCTAAACGTCAGGAGCAGATGATGCAGAAACGCATCAGCGATATGCCGACGACGAACAAGGCGGTCACTGAGGTTGGCCGTGAGCAGAAGATCAAGGAGGAGCTTTATCTGTACTTGCTCAGCAAGCGTGAGGAGAATGCTTTGAATATGGCTGTCGCCGTTGCCAATGCCAAGGTTGTTGAGAGCGCAACGCCGACAGGCGTCAAGCCGAGACTGATGATGTTCGGTCTCGTCGCCATCGTGCTTGGTCTGGGTATTCCGGCACTTATTATGTTCCTCATATCGTTCTTCAACACCAAGCTGCGTGGCAAACCGGATGTAGAGAGGGCATTGACCATTCCGGTTCTTGCTGAGATTCCGTCAAAGCCTGAGAACCGTGCCAAGGACGAGGTGCTTGTCACTGCCAACGGTACCGACACGGTTACGGAGGCATTCCGAATATTGCACTCGAACATACCGTTCTTCCTTAACGACGAGAGCAAGAAGGTGCTGCAGACGGTGTCGACAATGCCAGGCGAAGGTAAGTCGTTTATCTCTATCAACCTGGCTCTTTCGTTGGCCTATACAGGCAAGAAGACTATCCTTCTTGACCTTGACTTGCGTAAGCGCAGCACGTCGAAGACCATCGACCGCCACAACCGTATGGGTATTATCCATTATCTGCTCGGCAAAGAGGATAACATTGACAATATCATTACCAAGAGCGACTCGTCGGAGAATCTGGACTACATCGTTTGCGAGAAGACCCCGCCAAACGCCACCCAGTTGCTGATGAACGGCAAGTTCGATAAGTTGGTCGAGGCTTTGCGCGAGCGTTATGACTATGTTATCCTTGACTCTACGCCCGCTCAGATTGTGGCAGACGCCGCTATCGTCAATAGAAGTGCCGACTTGACAATCTACGTGATGCGTGTGGGCCGCCTGAACAAGGGCGCGTTCCCGTTCATCCAAGAGCTCTCTGACAAGCAGAAGTTCAAGAATATGGCTATCGTCCTCACCGACACGCCGCTTATCAAGAAACGCTACGGTGGCTATGGCTACGGCTACGGTTATGGCTATGGCTATGGCTATGGTTATGGCTATGGTTATGGCTACGGCTACGGTTATGGCTACGGCTATGGTTATGGCGACGATAGCGAAAAGAAAGAAAAGGAGTAATAGATATGAAAGGCATAGTTCTGGCAGGTGGGTCCGGTACTCGCCTGTATCCTATAACTAAAGGCGTCAGCAAGCAGTTGCTGCCCATCTACGACAAGCCGATGGTGTACTATCCTATATCGGCGCTGATGCTTGCCGGTATACGCGACATACTGATTATATCAACCCCGTTCGACTTGCCGGCATTCCAACGGTTGCTGGGAGATGGCAGTGACTATGGTGTGAGGTTCTCGTATGCCGAGCAGCCGTCGCCCGACGGACTGGCCCAGGCTTTTATCATTGGCGAAAAGTTCATTGGCGACGATGCCGCCTGCCTGGTTCTGGGTGACAACATTTTCCAAGGCAATGGCTTCTCGCGACTGCTTCGCGAGGCTGTAAAGGATGCCGAGGAGGAGGGCAAGGCGACGGTCTTTGGCTATTGGGTGGCAGATCCGGAACGCTATGGCGTGGCCGAATTTGACAACAAGGGCAATGTGCTGTCGATAGAGGAGAAGCCCAAGGAACCGAAGTCGAATTATGCCGTTGTAGGACTGTATTTCTACCCCAACAAAGTCGTCAAGGTCGCCAAGAGCATCAAGCCCTCGGCACGTGGCGAACTGGAGATAACAAGTGTGAACCAGGCTTTTTTGAATGACGGGGAGCTAAAGGTCCAGCTGCTTGGTCGTGGCTTTGCGTGGCTTGACACGGGTACGCACGACTCTCTGTCCGAGGCTTCGACGTTTATTGAGGTCATCGAGAAGCGTCAGGGGCTGAAGATAGCCTGTCTGGAAAGCATTGCCTATGAAAAGGGCTGGATAAGCGACGACGACTTGCGCCGCATTGCCCAGCCGATGGCGAAGAACCAATACGGGCAATACCTGTTGAGATTGATAGATAATAAATAGAGATTCTTTAATAATAATGGAAATTATAAAAACCGAGATACCAGGAGTGCTGATTGTGGAGCCTGCCGTCTATGGCGACGAGCGAGGCTATTTCTTTGAGAGCTTCAACGAGAGGGAATTCCGTGAGAAGAGCGGTTTCAAGGTGCATTTTGTACAGGACAACGAGTCCAAGTCGTGCTATGGCGTAGTGCGAGGCCTTCATTTCCAGCGTCCTCCTCACGCCCAGAGCAAGTTGGTTCGAGTGGTGAAAGGCGAGGTGCTTGACGTCGCTGTCGACATTCGTCCCAACTCGGCCACTTTCGGCAAGTATGTCGCGGTGCGTCTGACAGCAGAGAGCCATCGTCAGTTTTTCATTCCCAAGGGGTTGGCACACGGCTTTTCAGTGTTGAGCGACGAGGCTGTATTTCAGTATAAGTGCGATGCCTTTTATAATCCAGCAAGTGAAGGCGCTGTGGCGTGGGACGACCCGGATTTGGCTATCGACTGGCATTTGCCGAAAGAGAGCATTATTCTTTCGGAGAAGGACAAGCACCATCCGCTTCTGAAAGAACTGGTGGAACGTAAGAACGCTAACGACTGAGAGATGAACATACTTGTAACAGGTGTCAACGGTCAATTGGGCAGTCATATACGTCTGCTGGGCGAAGGCTGCGAGAGCGACAACAGGTACTTCTATACCGATGTCGATGAGCTTGATATTACCCGCCGTGACGCGGTGTTCAACTTTGTCCTTACCAACGGCATCAATGTGATAGTGAATTGTGCTGCTTATACCAATGTCGACAAGGCTGAAGAAGAAGAGGAGCGCGCTGAGTTGATCAATGCCACAGCCGTCAGGCACCTGGCTGATGCTATGAAGGTTGGCGGAGGTAGTCTGATTCATATCTCTACCGACTATGTTTTTGGTGGCAAAGCCTACAACAAGCCTTGTCGCGAGGAGGATCAGACTAATCCGACAGGTGCGTATGGCCGCACCAAACTGCACGGCGAAGAAGCCATAGCCGGGGTGGGCTGCCACTGTATACTCATCCGGACAGGATGGCTTTACAGCGAGTACGGCAAGAATTTTGTGAAGACAATGCTTCGCATACTGCCTGAAAGGAAATGCAAGGTGGTCTTCGACCAGGTGGGCACGCCTACATACGCCGGCGACTTGGCCAAGGTGATATTCGATATGGTTGAGAGTGAAAGCTATAGAGGACGCGACGGCATCTATCACTTCAGCAATGAAGGTGTGTGTAGCTGGTACGACTTCGCCAAAGAGATTGCTCGTCAGGCAGGGCTTGAAAACTACAGCATCTCGCCGTGCCATAGTGACGAGTTCCCCAGCAAGGTTCTAAGGCCTTCTTATTCGGTACTTGACAAGACCAAGATCAAGGAGACTTTCGGTATCGAGATACCGCATTGGACTGATTCGCTGGCCAAGTGCCTGTCAAATATGAACAGCAACGAATAATAAGCATTTTAATCATTATAACCCAATCAAACCCAATACTATGAACATTATCATTACCGGCGGTGCCGGATTCATTGGAACCCACGTGGTGCGCTTGTTCGTGAACAAGTACCCGGAGTATCACATATTCAACGTCGACAAATTGACCTATGCAGGCAACCTGGCCAATCTGAAGGATATAGAGAACAAGCCCAACTATACGTTTGTAAAGGCCGATGTATGCGACTTCGATACAATCTATGCCCTGATGCAGCGCGAGAAGATTGACGGCGTAATCCATCTTGCTGCCGAAAGCCACGTGGACCGCAGTATCAAAGATCCTTTCACTTTTGCGAAGACCAACGTTATGGGTACGTTGAGTATGCTCCAGGCCGCCAAGCTGTATTGGGAGTCGTTGCCCGAAAAGTTCGAAGGCAAACGCTTCTACCACATCTCCACCGACGAGGTGTATGGCGCACTCGAGATGACCCACCCCAATGGTGTCAAGCCGCCGTTCTCGACCAAGGCCAGCAGCGGTGAGCATCATCTTGCTTACGGAGAGAAGTTCTTCACCGAAGACCTGAAGTATATGCCTCACAGCCCCTATTCGGCATCGAAGGCCGGCAGCGACCACTTTGTACGTGCCTTCCACGACACCTACGGCCTGCCGACCATCGTGACCAACTGCTCCAACAACTACGGCCCCTATCAGTTCCCCGAAAAGCTGATACCGCTCTTCATCAACAATATACGCCATCGTAAACCGCTGCCTGTCTACGGCAAGGGCGAGAACGTAAGGGACTGGCTTTATGTCGAGGACCACGCAAGGGCAATAGACCTGATATTCCACAAGGGAGCCATTGCCGAGACATATAACATAGGCGGCTTCAACGAATGGAAGAACATCGACATCGTCAAAGTGCTCATCAATACTGTCGACCGCCTGTTGGGGCGTCCCGAGGGTGCCGATATGGACCTGATTACCTATGTCACCGACCGTGCCGGCCACGATATGCGCTATGCCATCGACAGCAGCAAGCTGCAGCGCGAACTGGGCTGGGAGCCAAGTCTGCAGTTTGAAGAAGGCATAGAGAAAACCGTCCGCTGGTATCTCGACAACCAAGAGTGGATGGACAACATCACCAGCGGCGACTACGAGAAATACTACGAGTCGATGTATGGCAACAGATAACATTGCATAAGGCACATCTGTAATGAATTACCCCTCCCATATACCGTTACTGCAAATCTTCAACACAGTCAATCTTACAACTATGGACTTGGTCTATTGGTTAGCTGTCTTGATTCCATTGGTTATGATGCCTATAGTGCTGCCTATGGTAGTGCTTATGGCCCGTCGCAAAAGACTGACCGACAACCCCAACGCTCGCAAGGCGCAGAACCGCCCCGTGCCCGTTATGGGTGGTACTGTCATAATGCTCGTCATTTGCGTGACATCTGTCATAATCAACATCTTCTATGATATGGGAAACCTCTTCCCTGTGGTCTGCGTTATGACCATACTCTACATTTTCGGTATGCTCGACGACATCATAGGCCTCAGCTGGCAGTTCAAATTCTGTCTGCAGGTACTGGTCATAATGTTGCTCTTCTTTGGCTGCAACTATGGAGTACACACGTTCTACGGCCTCTTTGGAATAGAGACTATGCCCCTATGGGCCGACTGCCTTGTCACTCTGTTCTCAGGCCTCCTTTTCCTGAATGCAGTCAACTTTGCCGACGGCATCGACGGGCTCGCCTCAGGAATAGGACTGTTGGCAGGCCTCGTGATGGGCTACTGGAACTACCGCCACGACTACGAGACACAAGCCATCCTCTCTTTCATAATGGTCGGCGTGCTGTTCACATTCTTCATCTTCAACGTCTTCTCCAAACGCTACAAAATGTATATGGGCGATTCGGGTTCGCTGGTGTTAGGCCTGTTTATATTCCTGATGGCTTGCCCTGAGCCCGCTATGGTCGGAGCGCGCGAGTTCCTTGCTGACAACTATATCGTGAGTTTCCTGACAGCACTTCTCTCGGCAATAATCTTCGACCTTCTCCGCGTCGCTACAGCAAGGGTGCTGGAAGGCAAATCGCCCTTCCATCCCGACAGAACGCACCTGCACCATATCCTCGTCGATGTCGGACTGAGCCACCTCCTTGCCACCTTATGGATAATATTCGGAAACCTTATTGTCCTGGGCATCTGGTACCTGACAGCCTCTATGGGTATGAATGCCAACCTCCAGTTCCTTGTCGTCATCCTCACCGCCGTCGCCGTCTTCTGGGGCAAATATTACCACATAGTGTACTTGCGCGAACATAAGCCCAAACGCTATTCGCGGCTCGCCGCCCGATGCAGATTGGCAAGCAACCGTGCCGACAAATTCAGCAACCTGATAACACGCATCATTGACGGTGGCCCCAGACAAATAATAAAGCACTCCATAGAATGAAAAACTTTGCCATCATCGGAGTAGGGGGCTATGTGGCTCCGCGACATCTGAAAGCCATCAAGGAGACAGGCAACCGTCTGCTGTCGGCCTACGACAAGTGCGACAGCGTCGGCATCCTCGATTCCTACTTCTCCAACGCGGCATTCTTCACCGAGCAGGAACTCTTCGACCGTCACAACAGCCTGTTGAAGGGCAGGGGCGAGGCTATCGACTACGTGACAGTCTGCACCCCCAACTATCTTCACGACGCCCATTCACGCTACGGCCTGCGCCTTGGGGCCGACGTTATATGCGAGAAGCCTTTGGTGCTCAACCCCTGGAATATCGACGGATTGGAGCGCGTGGAACAAGAAACAGGCCATAAGATTTACACCATCCTCCAGCTGCGGTTGCACCCGTCGGTGACAGCCCTGCGCCAAAAGATACTCTCCGGCCCGAAAGACAAGGTCTACGATGTCGACCTGACCTACATCACCTCGCGCGGCAACTGGTACTATGCCTCGTGGAAGGGCGACATCCGCAAGAGCGGCGGTGTGGCCACCAACATCGGCGTACACTTCTATGATATGCTCACCTGGGTGTTCGGACCGGTCAAAACCAATATTGTCCACGTAGCCTCGCACGACCGTGTGGCGGGCTATCTTGAGCTCGAGCAGGCCCGCGTGCGCTACTTCCTCAGCATCAATGCCAACCATCTGCCGGCCGAGGCTCTGCAAAAGAACCAACGCACTTTCCGCGCCATCTACGTCGACGGCGAGAAGTTCGAATTCAGCGAAGGCTTCACCGACCTCCACACCAAGAGCTACGAGAACATCCTTGCCGGACACGGATTCACTGCCTCCGAAGCCCGCAACTGCATACAGATAGTCCACGACATACGCAACGCACAGCCCATAGGCTTGAAGGGCGACTACCATCCCCTTGCGGCCCAACCCATTACACCCCATCCTTTTGGGTGGAACAACTAAAACGACAACATTATGCCCGACGCGCCTTACATACACGAAAGCAGCTATATCGACGACAACGTCGTCATCGGTGCCGGCACAAAGGTATGGCATTTCTGCCACATCCAGGAGGGTGCCTCGCTGGGCGAGAACTGCTCGCTCGGGCAGAACGTCAACATAGGCCCCAATGTCAAGATCGGCAACGGGGTGCGCATCCAGAACAATGTGTCGGTATACGAAGGCGTAGAGATTGAGGACAATGTCTTCCTCGGTCCCAGCTGCGTCTTTACCAACGTGCTGATGCCGCGTGCCGACCGACCTGTCCACGGCCGTTACGAGCGCACGCTGGTGCGCGAAGGAGCCTCGCTGGGCGCCAACTGCACCATTGTCTGTGGCCACACCATAGGCCGCCACGCCCTGGTCGGCGCCGGTGCCGTGGTGACAAAGGATGTGCCCGATTATGCAATAGTGGCGGGCGTGCCTGCCAGAATAATAGGAAAGGTGAAAGAATAATATGCAGCTACGCGACCTACACAGACAGTATGAGGCGATGAAGGCCGAAATCGATGCAGCGCTGCTCGGCGTTGCCGCTTCGGGTTCGTTCATACTCGGCGATGTGGTGGCCGGATTGGAACGCCGGCTGGCCGACTATGTGGGCGTGAAGCACTGCATCTCCTGCGCCAATGGCACCGACGCCCTGCGTATGGCACTGATGGCCTGGGGCATAGCTCCTGGCGACGCCGTCTTTGTGCCCGACTTCACCTTCTTCGCCACTGCCGAGGCCGTGGCACTGCAAGGCGCAACGCCTGTATTCGTAGACGTCCTGAAGGACAGTTGCAATATGGATGCCGCCGACCTGGAACGGAAAATACAATATGTCGAATCGAATACCGACCTTCGCCCTGCTGCGGTGATAGCAGTCGACCTCTTCGGCTTGCCTGCCGACTATGCCGAACTGCAGCCCCTCTGCCGCAAACACGGACTGCTGCTCCTCGAGGACGGCGCCCAGGGCTTTGGCGGCAGCATCGAAGGTCGCAAAGCCTGCTCCTTCGGCGACATTGCCACAACCTCCTTCTTCCCCGCCAAGCCGCTTGGCTGCTATGGCGACGGCGGAGCGCTCTTTACCGACAACGACGACTGGGCCGCCCTGCTGCGCTCCCTGCGCGTGCACGGCAAAGGCTCGGAAAAATACGACAACATACGTCTCGGCCTCAACTCGCGCCTCGATGCAGTGCAAGCCGCCGTATTGCAGGTCAAGCTGAATCACTTCGACGATGAACTCGCAGCCGTCAACCGCATTGCCCAAAGCTACAACGAGCGGTTGCGCGGAAAGGTCGCCACGCCGGTCGTGCCGCCTGCCTTCACCTCATCCTTTGCACAATATACCATCCAGACCGGCAACCGCGACGCGTTGCAGGCACGCCTGAAAGCCGCCGGCATCCCGTCGGCAGTATACTATCCGCGCACTATGTCGCGCCAAGCGGCGTTTGCCCCCATCGCCTCTCTCCAGCAGCCCTGCCCCGTCTCCGCACAGCTGACGCAGTCCGTGCTGTCACTACCTATGCACCCCTATCTTACTGAACAAGAAATAGAACTGGTCACAGAAACAATATGATAAAGGCAGAAGACATACATATAGGCATTGTCGGCTTAGGCTACGTAGGGCTGCCGCTCTCGCTGCTCTTCTCCAAACGCTATCCCACCGTGGGCTACGACTGCAACAGCCGCCGCGTGGCTTCAGCAAGCCGACGACCCCACCAAGGAAACCGATGCCGCGCAGCTGCGGCAGTCCCTAAGCGATGGAAGGCTGACGCTCTCCGACAAGCCCGAGGCGCTCAGAGGCTGCAATGTCTACATCGTCGCCGTGCCTACCCCTGTCGACTGCAACAACCATCCCGACCTCGAGCCCCTCATCGGCGCCTCGCGCACCGTGGGCGGCCTTCTTGCAAAAGGCGACATCGTCGTCTACGAGTCCACCGTCTATCCGGGCGTGACCGAGGACGTCTGCGTGCCGCAGCTGGCAGCGGCATCGGGACTGGCCTACAACGCCGACTTCTTTGTCGGCTACAGCCCCGAGCGCGTCAACCCAGCCGACACGGAGCACACCGTCGAGAGCATTGTCAAGGTCACGTCGGGCTCCACTCCCGAGGCGGCCTCCTTCGTTGACAGCCTCTACAACTCCGTGCTCCTCAACGGCACCCACCGCGCCCCTTCCATTCGCGTGGCCGAGGCCTCCAAGATTGTCGAGAACTGCCAGCGTGATGTCAATATAGCCTTTGTCAACGAACTGGCCAAGATATTCGCCGCGATGGGCATCGACACAGGCGATGTCCTCGACGCCGCCGCCACCAAGTGGAACTTCGTCCGGATGAAGCCCGGTCTTGTCGGCGGCCACTGCATAGGCGTAGACCCGTACTATATGATTGAGAAAGCCCAGGTCTACGGTGTGCTGCCCCGTGTTATGTACAGCGCACGCCGCCTCAACGACAGTATGGGCGCCTACGTCGCCGGCCAGGTCGTCAGGCTGATGAACCTCAATGGCGTGCGGGTCAAGGATGCACGCATACTGATACTCGGCTTCGCTTTCAAGGAGAACTGCCCCGACATACGCAACACCAAGGTCGCCGACATCTTCCATTCGCTTGCCGACTATACCGCCAACATCACCGTGTGCGACCCGTGGGTCGACCCGGAGCGCGTGCGCCGCGAGTATGGCATCGACATACAGAACTCAATATCCGAATTGCAGCACTTGCGCTACGACGCTGCCATCCTTGCCGTCGCCCACCGCCAGTTCGAGGGGCTCGACCTGAGGCGGCTCGTGCCCCGGCCCGGCGTGGTCTACGACGTCAAAGGCGTCCTGCCGCGCCAGCAGACCGACGCACGCCTATAGACCGGCACACCGAAACAAGAAAACAAACAACAACAAACAATAAAACGTTATTGAAAGAATAAAATCCAACATTATGTTCAAAAAATTATTCTACAACCTCGTCAAAAGATACCGCCACTCCACCGTGCCGAGGTGGATAATGCTCTTCGTCGACATCGTCCTCTTTGCCACCACCTTTGCATTGGCCGAACTCTTTTCCTGGCGCTTTGGAGGCCAGATAACTGCCAAATCAGTGCTGATCAACCTCGCCGTCTGCGCGTGTGTCACGCTGACTTTCTTCTATGTATTCAAGACCTATCGCAGCATCATCCGCCATATGGGGCTCAACGACATATTCAGGGTCATTGTGGCCTGCGTCTTTATGGCCCTCACCTGCGGCGTGCTCAACTATGTGAACAACAGGCTTCTCATCGTGCCCACCAAGTCCAACCTCCTGCCCTCCTACCGTTTGGTGGTGATGCTCTACTCGATGCTGGCACTGCTGATGCTGCTGAGCCGCTTTGCGATACTGTACATCTACAACCAGTATTTCAAGCGCCGCCGCCGCGAGGTCAACGTGGTAATCTACGGAGCCGGAGCCGCCGGCGTCATAGCCAACAACGCCCTCAAGCAGGACACCCATATCGAATACAAGGTGCTTGCCTTTATCGACGACGATGCCTCGAAGGTCAGCCAGCAGCTCGACAGCGTGCCCGTCAAGCGCGCCCGCGATGTGCTCAACAAGAAGTTCGTGGAATCGAAGAACATAAGCCAGATCATCATAGCCATACCTACCATCCGCCTGACGCACAAGCAGGCCATCACCAACCGCGCCCTCGACCTGGGCCTCACCGTCAAGGCGGTGCCCCACATCTCGCTCTGGATGGACGGCGCCTTCACCGCCAGCCAGATCCAGGACATCAAGATTGAGGACCTCCTCGAGCGCGAGCCGATCAAGATCGACAATATCAACGTTATACGCGAGGTGGTCGACAAGACCGTGATGGTGACGGGCGCCGCAGGCTCCATAGGCAGCGAGATTTGCCGCCAGCTGCTGCAATACAAGCCCAAGCAGATCATTATGGTCGACCAAGCCGAATCGCCTATGTACGACCTGCAGTTCGAACTGCGCAACAACGAGCCCTACAAGAAGTATGTCGACTCTATGGTCTTCGTCATTGCCAACGTCAAGGACCACGCCCGTATGGAGGAGATATTCGAGACCTACAGGCCCAACCTCGTCTACCACGCCGCCGCCTACAAGCACGTGCCCTTTATGGAGGAAAACCCCTACGAAGCCATCTATGTCAACGTGTTCGGAACCAAGAACGTGGCCGACCTCGCCATAAAATACGAGGCTGAAAAGTTCGTGATGATTTCGACCGACAAGGCTGTCAACCCCACCAACGTGATGGGAGCCACCAAGCGTATGGCCGAAATCTACATCCAGAGCCGCTCCACCGACCAGACCCACTTCGTCACCACCCGCTTCGGCAACGTGCTGGGCTCCAACGGCAGCGTCATACCGCTCTTCCGCAAGCAGCTCGCCGCCGGCGGCCCCCTCACGGTGACGCACAAGGACATCATCCGCTACTTTATGACCATCCCCGAGGCCTGCAACCTCGTCCTCGAGGCCGGCGCTATGGGCGAAGGCGGCGACATATTCGTCTTCGATATGGGCAAGCCCGTCAAAATCTACGACCTGGCCACGAAGATGATACAGCTGTCGGGGCTTAAGGGCATAGAAATAAAAGAGATAGGACTGCGCCCGGGCGAGAAACTCTACGAAGAGCTCCTCGCCACAAAGGAGAACAACATACCCACCTACCACCCCAAGATTCTGCGTGCCGAAGTGCGCAAATACCCGATCGAGGACATCGACCGCGAATACGGCGAACTGCAGGACATAATGTACACCCTCGACGACCGCCAGATCGTGGCCAAGATGAAAAGCATCGTCCCCGAGTTTATCAGCAACAACAGCATCTACTGCGAGCTCGACAAGAAGCAGTGACCCCACGCGGCGCCCGGCAGCGCCGCACATCCCGCCCCATATTGAAAGACGGTGCGGCACACATTCCTTAGTGTGCCGCACCGTCTGTTTCCGGGTATCCCAACCGGCAATATGCCTTCGACAAGGAATTTTTGCCGCAAAAACGCCTGTTCATTATCAGTAAGTTACAGGACCAACTCCGTTCGTAGTCGTTGTCCAGTTGTTGTCCAGTTGTTGTCCAGTCAATGACTGGACAACAACTGGACAACAACTGGACAACGACTGGACAACGAACGGAGTTGGTATAGAGCGGAAGCGTTGTTTCTGCAGGGTTTTGGCA
The DNA here is from genome assembly GCA_905236645.1 of uncultured Bacteroidales bacterium. GTDB lineage: Bacteria > Bacteroidota > Bacteroidia > Bacteroidales > P3 > Colimorpha. The sequence continues at coordinate 9,539 of CAJOMZ010000001.1, read as the reverse complement.
GACGGGAGACATTGCCGGAACCGAAACTGTGCCGTGAGCTATGGCCGGCAGGTCGTCATTGGACCCTCAAATTGCAGAATGACGTTTTTTTACATTGTTGTCTGATTGCAAGGTTCAGGCGTTGTAGTTAAATAAATGTTAAATAAATTTTTTTTCTTTTACCGTTCAAAAGATAAATCGTATATTTGCATTTGTATTTTTGCCTGGTTTTGGAGCGTATTTAGCTCCAAATGTCTGACATTAATGCTTTTATTCAGACACCAGCTCGATACCAACAATTAAATATATTATTAACCCAAAATCTATGCTTTATGTTAAAATCAATCCAAAAACTGTTGCTTGTCGCGGCGCTATGCGTGCCGTGGTGGGCGCAGGCGCAGAGCAACTGTACTCCTATCAGTACATTCCCTGTGACTTATGGTTTTGAGTCCTCTGAGGGTTTCTCCACCACTGTCACTACTTCCGCAGCCTGCACAACAAACGTTTTCAACAACTGCTGGCGCAACGAGCAGACTACCTTCAATGGCAGCATTGGCTCGGGCCGTATCTGGCACATCTATAGCGGAACGACAGTGCACAGCGGTGCGCATTCGCTGATGCTGCCCGACAAGGGCTCCGCCAGTGATGGTGTCAGTACAACGATGCTGACCTTCCCGGCTATGGATTTCAGCAACCCGGACGGCTATATCGTGTCGTTCTGGATTTACAGGAACGCCACCTCTACCAACCCCGAGGGTTTCAAGGTCTATGCCAGCCCCACGGACACTATCGGCCCCAACGCCGTTTTGCTTGGCCACTATTCGCGCAACTATTCCATCGCTTACCCCGTGGTTGAATCGGGCGTCGGCTGGTATCAGTACGAAACGGCCCCCATCACCCTGACGGGTACTGTCTACATTATCTTCGAGGGTCAGAGCTACTATGGCAACATCACCTATGTTGACGATGTCGTCATAATGGAGACCCCTACCTGCTTAAAGGTGAGCAACCTGGCCGTCAATGCCGAGCAGACTACCGTCAACAGCATTACACTGACCTGGAATGACGCCTCGAATACCGGCGCCACCTACAAAATCTACAGCTTTACCGCCACCGACACCACGCTGGTGCAGGATGGCGTTACCGGCACTTCCTATACTGTAAGCGGCTTGAATGCAGCCACTGCATACACTTTCGCAGTTGTGACCGATTGCGGCAACGGCGACACCTCTATGTACTCTGCGACAGTCTCGGCCTACACGTCCTGCGCTGACATTACTGCCGCCGACCTGCCCTACACCGAGAATTTTGAGAACTACAGCTCGGGTTCCACCAATCCTATCAATCCCTGCTGGAGCAAGGGTACAAACAGCGCTACCGCCTATCCGTATCCCTACACCACCGCAGCCATCAACAGCAGCATAGGCCTTTATTTCTATGGCTATCATCCCTCGTCGGCAACGAGTACACATTACTACAGCTGGGCGGCACTGCCCCCCATTGCCGGCAGCCTTGATATGAGTGACCTTATGCTGACCTTGGACGTGAAGCGTTATTCTACTGTCTCTAACTATTATACCACTTTGCTTTATGTGGGTGTTGCCGACAGTGTGACAGCTTTCTCCGATGCAAGCAACATCGAAGCTCAGGTGACTTGGATGGACACTATCGACCTTACCTCGGAGGCTGCCAGCTCGATCCACAGCCTGGAGGTCAACTTCAGCACATATACAGGCGACGGCAAGTATGTTGTGCTGTATGCACCGGTGCCCGAACTTGTGTCGGGAGCAACATACCGCTACAACTATGTTTATGTCGACAATGTGGCGCTGCGTGTCATCCCCACCTGTTTCTGGCCCTCTGACGCTGTTGTCACCAGCGTTTCTACCGATGAGGCCACCATCAGCTGGACCCCCGACCCGCGTACCGCCAACCCCAGCAGCTGGAGCATCGAGTACGGCGAGACTGGCTTCACCCCCGGCGAGGGCAGCACGGAGACCTCTTACACCAATAGTGTAACCCTTGGCAACCTTACTGCCAACACGGAATACGATGTGTATATCAAGGCCAACTGCGGCGGCGAGATGTCGGATGCGACACTCTTCTCTTTCCGCACCTTGTGCAACGCTCTCGACAGCCTGCCTTACACTATGGATTTTGAGGGCTATCCCACCACAACGTCCACATCGACCGACTTTGTCCCCTGTCTGACACGACTGAACAACGGCACTCAGTATTTTGGCTATCCCTACCTGGCCAGCACCGCTTCGTATTGCCACAGCGGTACGCGTGGACTTTACTGGACCAACTCGACAACCACCGGCACCTATGGCGACTACCAGTATGTGATTATGCCCGCTGTCGACACCGACCAGTACAATATGAACACCCTGCAGTTCAAGTTCTGGGCACGTGCCACCGGTACCAGCTACCATCCCGTCTTCCAGGTTGGCGTGATGAGCAACCCTCAAGACGTGAACTCTTTCCAGCTGGTTGGGAGTGTCGACGTGGAGGGTACCACCTATGAGGAGTACACGGTCGCTTTGGGTAACTTCGAAGGCTATGGCAACTATATAGCCCTTCGCGCCCTGCGTCCCTCATCTACGTGGTATGCCACCGTTGACGACCTCACCATTGAGGAGATGCCCAACTGCCCGAATGTTGTCGACCTCGAGGCTACGGCCACCGTGGGCAACGCCCTGCTGACTTGGGGCTATCAGGAAGGCTATGACGAGCCCGCAGGCTATGAAGTGACCTTCGACAGCATTGGCGGCAGTAACCCCACAACGCTCACCATCACGGATCCTACAGCTCTCCTTACCAGCCTTATGCCGCGTACCACTTACAAGGCATACGTGCGTGCCGAGTGTGGCAGCGACTATGGCGCTCAGGACAGCATTGAGTTCTCGACAGGTGCGTTCGATTGCGTTGAGTTGGATTCGCAGAATTCGGGCATCGACACTGTTGGCCCCCTGGGTACCACGACCACCTATTATGTTCCTATTGGACAGTTTTACAAATATAGCTATACACAGCAGCTTGTGCTGGCTTCTGAATTGAATGGCGCTATGACCATCACCGGCATTGATTTCGAATATGCCTATGCCACAGCCACCACTCAGAAGAACAATGTGACCATCTATATGGCCAACACTGCAGAGAGCAGTCTGGCAAGTGCTTTTGTGCCCTACAGCAGTGCTTTTGTGCCAGTCTACAGCGGTCCGCTCAACGGCACACAGGGATGGAACCACTATGAGTTCACCACCCCGTTCAACTATGATGGCAACAGCAATCTGCTGATTATCGTCCACGACAATTCTAACGCCTATCCCGGAAGTGCGTACGTCTACAATGCGCACAGCGCTACGGGCAAGGCCCGCTATGTGCAGAACGACAGTTCTCCGTATGATATACAGACAGTCTCGGGCGGTTCATCCTATTCTAACCGTGCCAATATGAAGCTCCACTATGGCGAATGTATGACTATGGCTGTTTGCGCAGCTCCTACGGCAACAGTCACCGACGTTACCGCCACCACCGCCGACATCAGCTGGATTCCCGGCTATGATGAGACCTCTTGGGACATCTCGTACCGCGCGGCCGATTCTACCAACTGGACTGTGGCTGCCACCGGCGTCACCACCACCGAGTATCAGTTCACCAACCTCACTCCCGGTACTGACTATGAACTCCGTGTCAGCTTTGAGTGCAGCGACAACAACATCTTCGAAAGCGTTGTCTCTGCCAGAACGGTCTGCTCGTTTGTCTCGATACCCTACAGCTACGGCTTCGAGGACCTGCCTACCGGCAGCACCACGTTGCGTCCCGACATACCCTGCTGGCAGCACATCAACAACGCTACCAGCTATTTCGGCTATCCCTATGTGTATGCTTCGGCAGCCCACACCGGCAGCCGCGGCCTCTACTGGTATCTTACTACCACTACGGGTACCTATGGCGACTATGAGGTTGTTGTTCTGCCTGCCGTCGATACCAATACCAACCCCATCAGGACGCTGCAGCTCTCCTTCTGGGCCAAACCTACCTCGACATCGTATGCACCTGTCGTATATGTCGGCGTTATGACCGATCCTGAAGACATCAGCACATTTGAATATGTCGACACTGTCAATATCATTTCAGGCAGCACCGCCTGGGCACTCTACGAGTCGTTCCTCAACACCTATAGCGGCGAGGGCAGCTATGTGGCCCTTCGCGCCAACCGTCCTTCCTCGGCGTGGTATATCTATACCGACGACTTTACGCTGGATGTTATCCCCTCCTGCCCGCACGTTGTCAACCTGGCAGTGGATTCGGTTTCGCAGAACAGCGTCAGCCTGAGCTGGACCGCCGCCGGCGCTGAGAGCACTTGGTCTGTCACCGATGGCACCAACTACTATACCACCACTGTTCCCAGCATCACCATCGGCAACCTGACAGCCAACACCGACTACACATTCAGCGTTCGTGCTCTCTGCGACGATGGTGATTCGAGTATGCTTTGGAGTATTAATGCCCGCACCGCTTGCGAGCCTTATATGGCACTGCCTTACAGCGAGAACTTCGACAACTACACCAACAGCACCACTGCTGCCACGGGCGTTCCGATTCCCTGCTGGAACAGTCTGATGACAGGTACTGCCTCCTACCAGACCGGCACCTATTTGCCTATGATTTACTATAGCACCACCTATCCGCACAGCGGCACCTATTGCTTGCGTCTCTACGGCGTCGGCTACCACTCACTGCCTCAGCTGCCTTGTCCGGCCGACTCGGTGACGATTAGCTTCTGGGCTACCTCCACCAGCGCGAGCTACAAGTGCTTCCTCGGTGTGATGAGCAACCCGAACGATGAGACTACTTTCGACACCATTCAGGAACTTTTATTCCCGACTCTTTCGACTCCACAGTATTTCGAGGTTAACCTCTCGAACTATACCGGTACCGGTCGTTACATTGCGTTCCGCAATGCCTACACCACTACCACGACCTACTACAGCTACGTCTATCTTGATGACATCGACGTATGGCACAACACCAACTGCAGTTCGCCTGTTGTCAATCTGGGCAATGTCACCAACAACACCATCGATGTTACGTGGCTTGACACCACCGCCAACGGCTATGCCAACGGTGTGACTGTTATGTGGAACACCACCAACACCACCTCTGGCGCACAGACTGCATCGGTTGCAGCAGGCAGCAGCTACACTATCACCGGCCTCAATGGTAGCACTACCTATTATATCTGGATTGCCGGCAACTGCGGCAACGAGCTCAGCCGTCCTGTCCCGCTGGTGGCTACCACTGCTTCCGACTGCGGCATTGTTGAGAACCTCACCCTTGCCGGTGTCTCCGACAATACTTTGGGCATCAGCTGGAACGCTCCTTCGGTTGGCGACCCTGCCACAAGCTATATCGTCACCCTGAAGAAGTGCACCAACATTCCGTTTGCCAACGACTTTGTGATTGTCCGCGACACCGTGAACTCGACCCATTATATGTTCAACGGTCTTGAGGACGCTACTACCTACGCTTACAGCGTCACCACCGTCTGCAACGACGAGATGGGCGAGGCCAACAGCGGCTATGCCACCACCACCATCTGCGAGATGGACACCGTGGGCGACTACGCCACCAACTACTCGGCACAGCCTATCTATATTTCACAGGCCTACAGCTATACTCAGCAGATCTACCTGAACAGCGAGCTTGCAGGCATCGACAGCATCAACTCTATCGCCATCTATCAGCGTGGTCTGTGGGGCGAATATGAGGACCGCAACGTGACTGTCTACCTGGGCCATACCAACAAGACTGAGTTTGAGAGCTCTGCCGACTATGTGCCGATGTCCAACCTTACTCAGGTCTACAGCGGTCGCCTTAGCGGTTTCGGCTGGATTAGCCTGAAGTTCGACACTACCTATGTCCGTGTTGCCGACAGCAACCTTGTTGTCGTCATCGACGATAACACTGGCGTTGCTCAGGCTACCAACTGCTACTGGGCTTGCAGCAGATTCGACAACCCGGCTATCTACCGTGCAATGCGTATGTACAGCACTTCCAACATACAGCCCTCGGCTCCTACGGGCACCTATGCAAGAGACTATTACCGTGCATTCATAGTCTTCGGCAATGCAGCTTGCGAGAACGATGGTTGCGATGTACCTGTCGTTATGCAGTCGGCATCCTATGCTGACCACGTCGACATCACTTGGAATGCTGCCCAGGGCGTCAGCTATGATGTCAGCTACCGTATACTCGGTGCCGACAACTGGACTACCGTGGCCACTGGCAATACCACCGGCTCGGCTTCCATCAACGGCCTTGGTGCTTCGTTCCTTGGCGAGGCCCGCGTCAGCTATACCTGCAACAACCAGACTATAAGCGGTACAACCCAGATCCAAACCCTCTGCGGCCCCGCCAGCCTGCCTCTCACCGAGAACTTCCAGTCGTGGGACTATGGTCACTTCAACCGTCCGTGCTGGATCTCCAACCTCACTGACCCGACCAACGCCGACCGTGAGTATCCTTATGTTACCTCACTCACCGGCGATGAGAACAATATGCTTTGCTTCCTCTACTACGGAGCTTACCTCATACTGCCGCAGATCGACACCGCCCTCAACCAGTGCCAGATACGCTTCAAACTGACCCAGGGCGGCGACAATGTACGCCTGCTCCTCGGTCTTATTGACGATGCCTCGATGCCTATACAGACTATGTATGTGCTTGACACCATTGTCCGCTCGAATTATGACACCACCTCAAGCACTGCAAACATCACTTATTCGCTCAGCAATGTTCCCGCTGCCTACCAGAACGCCCGCATTGCCTTCTGGGATGCCTTCAGCGACAACTACAGCTTCCTCGACGACATCGTTGTTGAACTGATACCCTCTTGTACGCCTGTCTCCGACCTCAACGCTTCGGCAAGCACCAACACTGCTACCATTAGCTGGAGTGTCAACGGCGACAACGCTACGAGCTACTATGTCATCTACGGTCCGCGCGGCTTCACCGCAGGCCAGGGTGACACCATCACCGCTACAGGCTCGCCTGTAACTATCACAGGCCTTGCCCACAGCACCAACTACGACGCCTATGTATACACCGTTTGCGACCTGCTCAACGCCACCTCGTCAGCTTCCAATGTTGTCCAGTTCACCACCGATTGCGCACCGTACACCACGCTGCCTTACACGGAGAACTTCGAGAACTTGCTGCCTGCCGGCTCGAGCATCGCTACCGTACTGCCCAACTGCTGGGCTTCAGAGACTGGCTCCAACGCTGTGGCCCACGTGGTCTACACTACCAACTCGGCTCAGGCAACCTCGCCGCAGCACGCATTCTATATGTATGAGAACGGCGTCGTGGCACTGCCCGAGATGGGCGTGGCTCTCAACACACTGAAGCTCTCGTTCCACGAGTGCAACACCAATCCGCAGGGCAATGGCCTTGTCATAGGTACCGTGAACAACGTGAACACTGGCTTCGCTCAGACATTCGTGCCTTACGATACCATTTTCTTCACGGGCAACCAGAACCTCTATGATGTGGAAAGCTACTTCTCTGACTACACCGGCACTGCCAACCGCATTGCTTTGAGGAACTACACTATCGGTACTGGCACCAACTCTGAGCATTATATCGACGACCTCGTCATCGACCTTGCTCCTGCTTGTATTTCTCCGCAGCGTGTCCGTGCCACCTACCTTGTCGACAACGAGGCCGACATAGAGTGGCTGCGCAGCAACAGCTCGAGCTACACCGTAGAATATGGTGCCCACGGCTTCACCTTCGGCACTGGCACGCAGACCACTGTTACTACACGTAGCATCCATATCACGGGCCTTACCGCGCAGACTCAGTACGATGTCTATGTCTGGGGTACCTGTGGCGACACGGTGTTCTACACCTTCACCACTTCTTGTGCTTCTGTAACACTGCCTTACACCGAGGACTTTGACAGCTACACCACCAGCACCACCGCCGCAACCGGCGTGCAGGTCAACTGCTGGGATTACATTATGACTGGTTCATCTTCCTACCAGACTGCGACCTATCAGCCTCAGGTATACTATAGCAGCACTTATGCCCACAGTGGCAGCTACAGCTTGCGTCTCTATGGCGAAAGCTACACTATGCTGCCCCCGATGCCGACATCGCTCGACAGCCTGCAGCTGACCTTCTGGGACTACACCTCAAGCACCAGCTACGGCCTTCAGGTCGGTGTTATGGAAGGCACCATCTTCATCCCCATCCAGACCATCAACTCGCCGACGAGCACTAACGTAGAATATGAAATCAACTTCGGTAGCTACCACGGAAACAGCCGTATCATCGCCTTCCGCAACAAGTATACAACGTCGTCGACTATTTACTACAGCTATCATTACATCGACGACATTATGGTTACCTACCTGCCTACTTGCCCGAAGGTAAGCACACTGCAACCCACAGCAACCACCACCACATCCATCACCCTTGACTGGACTGACTTAGGCGGCTCGCCCTACGAGTGGCAGATAGAGTACACAGGCAACGGCACTACCAACTTGACCAGTGTGACGGCACATCCTGCCACCCTGTCCAACTTGCCGACCTCCACTCCCTTCTCAATCCGTGTGCGTCCTATCTGTAGCGCCACCGACACTGGCTTCTGGTGCAACCCCATCAATGTGGCCACCGAATGTGACCTTGTCTCGTTGCCCTACACTCAGGACTTCGAAAGCTACAGCGGTACCACCTATAGCACCGCCGGCGTACTGCCTGCTTGCTGGGATGGCTTCAGCAACGGCACGGCAGCCTATTTCCCGCACATCACGGGTAGCGGCAGCTACTGGTATCCCCACAGCGGTTCCAACGTGCTGACAATGACATCAGGTAGTGGTGCATCCTATGGCGACACAAAGATTACTGTCCTGCCGCCATTCGACCAGCCTGTAACCAGCCTCTCGATGACATTCTGGTACAGGATGGAGAACGCTTCCAACGGCACACTCTACGTTGGCTACGTCACAGGTCCTGACTACGAGAACACCTTCGTCCCCATCAAGACTTACACCAACACCACCACCTTGACTCGCGATTCAATATGCTTCGACACCGTTTCTGCCGCTGCAACCCGTATTGCCTTCAAGTGGTACTACAACAGCACTTTCTACTCGGTGGGTATCGACGACATCGAGGTCACCTCGAACGGCCCCGTCTGCAACACCCCGACTCTGCTGCCTGCTACCGACCTCAGTTTCGATGCCGCCACCATCAACTGGAACAGCACCGCTACCGACTTTGAGGTCAACTTCAAGGCTGTCACCGATGCAACCTGGCCGGCTTCTGTCGCCGTCAGCAACGCTACTTCCTACGACATCACAGGTCTCACACCCGCTACCGAGTATCAGTACAGAGTCCGCGCCATTTGCGACGCCACCGAGAACCTGGTATCGCAGTGGGCGGAAGGCACCTTCGTTACCGACAGCCTGCCGTGCTTCACTCCGACCGACCTGCACACCACCAACGTGGGCTACACCAGCGCCACTCTTGCTTGGAACGCTTCG